>CAMNDA010000043.1 GCA_946534745.1 uncultured Verrucomicrobiota bacterium
ACGCGATGACGAGGAACCCGCTTGTGAAGAGCGCGGTGGAGCGCGCCGTGCAGCCCCTCATCCGCGGCCAGAACGCCTGGAACGGCTGGGAGTACAAGATGGCGCAGACGGCCCGCACGGACAACTCCTACTCCGGCTGGTGCGCGCAGGCGATCAAGGCCGTCCACGCCGCCGGCATCGACGTGCCGGGCCTCGAGGAGTGCTACGAGAAGGCGAAGCACGCGTTCGACTCCGTCTACCGCGGCGACGGGCACTTCTGCTACCAGTCCGACTCGGGCGGCAACCCCAACGGCCACGAGGCCGAGACGGCGATCGCGACGCTCTGCATGCAGCTGCTGGAGCAGTACAACGACCCGAAGGTGAAGTCGGCGATGGCGTTCATGGACGGCTGCACCTACAGCTTCGCCCAGTGGGAGAACCAGCCGTGGGGCGGCGGCGGCAACAACCCCTCGCCCGTCTACTACTGGTACTACCTCACGCAGGCCAAGTTCCAGGTCGGCGGCGCGACGTTCGGCGCGTGGAACAAGATGTTCTACCCCGAGCTGCGCGACCGGCAGCAGATCATCAAGGGCGAGGGCGGCGCGAGCGGCTACGTCGACCTCAAGGGCAAGTACCAGGACATCGGCTGGTGGGACAGCCCGTCGAAGGGCGAGGCCTACCGCAGCAACAAGGGCGGGCTCCCGTGCACGTGGTGGAGCGGCGGGCAGGAGACGCAGGGCTCGACCTCGCTCGACTGCCGGATCATGGACACCACGCTCTGCGCGCTGCAGCTGATGGTGTACTACCGCTTCCTGCCGACCTCGCAGCAGGTGGACGCCAGCGTCCGGGACGCGGGGGGCGTCCTCGACACCCCGGTCCGCAAGTCCGACGAGATCAAGGTGACGGTCGCGCGCAAGCCGCGCGCCGGCTAGCGCGCCGCGCACGGCGCGCGGAAAACGGAACCGCCCGTCCGGTCGTAGCCGGACGGGCGGGTTCGCTTTGGCGCGCGGGGCGCGCTACGCCTCGACGATCTTCGCGCCGGGGGCGTTCTTCTTGACGGAGGCGACGCCCGCGAGCGCGGCCTTCTTCGTCTCGTAGGCCTCGCCGACCGCGACGACCTGCCCGTTCTTCGCCTTGAGGCGGAAGCGGAACTTCCCGGCCTTGTCGGCGTAGACCTCGAACTTCGGGTTCGCGACCTTGACGGGCTTCTCCGCCGTCTGGTCCTCGACGCCGGCGACCGGCGCGTTGGCCTGGACGCTGGCGATTCCCCGCTTCAGGGAATCCATCTTGTTGTAGACCTCGGAGGTCGCGACCACCTGGCCGTTGGTGGCGAGGAGGTTGAACATGACGCCCTTGCCGGCCGCCTTGACTTGGAACTTGCCCATGGTGTTTTCCTTTGTGTTGCCCCCGCCCGGTCGGGAAGGGTTCGTTGCGGGCGATGATACACGAACGGACTGAGGAGCGCAAGGCGCCGCGAAAATCGGCGGTTGCTTCCGGGGCGGTCCGGTGCTACAATCGCGGCGTTGCGAACAAATCCCCCGCACAACCCGAAAACCACAACGACCATGAAAGACGTCCGTCCCGATTTCGCCAAGCTCGCCTCCACCCCGCGCTCCTTCCAGGACGCCGACCAGCGCCTCGTCGGCTGCCCGCCCGCCATCGCCATCACGCCCGTCGCCGACGGCCGCCCGTCCGCCTACGACTCCAACGTCGAGAAGACCTGGCGCATGGCCGAGAAGACCTACGACCTCATCCGCGAGCACGTGCGCTATCCCGACGGCACGCCCGTCCGCGTCGTCGTCGCACCCGAGATCGTCTACGGCCCGCGCTCCGGCGCCCGCGCCCAGGCCTACTACGCCACGCAGAACGTCTGCGCCAACATCTGGGTCGCCCGCTCCTGGTGCTACTCCGACGAGCTCATGAGCGCCTGCCAGGGCATCGGCTCCTCCGAGTGGCAGCAGTGCGCCTACGGCCTCAACCAGACCGACCGCCCCGGCGCCGTCTGGCTCAAGGCCTTCACCGCCGCGATGGACGAGAAGGAGCGCCCGATCTTCTGCATCTACAACCCCGACCTCGAGGACGAGAACGGCCCGCTCTGCGACTACGTCGCGACGCGCCTGCTGCGCTTCGCGCGCTGCGCGGCCGCCATCGGCTACCTCCGCGGCAAGAACTTCCTCGGCGTCGGCGGCGTCGCGATGGGCATCATCGGCTCGGACCTGCGCCGCAACGTGATGCTCCACACCTTCGGCATGGGCTCCTGCTCGTTCGACATGTCGGGCCTGCACACCCGCATCGACGAGAAGTTCTACGACAACGACGAGCTGAAGCGCGCCTGCGAGTGGTTCAAGAAGACGTTCAAGATCGTCTACGGGAACAAGAACAACGGCAAGCTCCCGCGTCCGCTCCCCGAGGACGAGCTGATCCGCCAGTGCCTGCGCGAGACGCTCCTCGTGCGCGACCTCATGGTCGGCAACGCCAAGCTCGCGCGCCGCACCCCGAGCTGGGTCCCCGGCTACAAGCACGTCGAGTGGGCGCAGGGATACAACGCCATCGCCGCCGGCACGCAGGGCCAGCGCCAGTGGACGGACGGCAACCCGAACTTCGACGTCTGCGAGTCGATCCTCAACTCGATGGTCGACTGGAACGGCTTCCGCGCGCCCTACGTCGTCGCCACCGAGAACGACGGCAAGAACGGCATCGGCATGGCGGTCGGGCACCTGCTCTCCGGCGGCATGAGCCAGATGTTCGCCGACATCCGCACCAACTGGACGCCCGCCTCGATCAAGAAGGCGACCGGCACGGACGTCTCGAAGATCTGCCCGCGCGGCATCATCGACAAGCGCAACAGCGGCGCCGCCGCGCTCGAATACGCCGTCGACCTCTACAAGATCGTCGGCTGCCCCAAGACGACCCCGATCCAGGACGTGATGGTCAAGCTGCGCGGCAGCGAGAAGGCGCAGCAGAAGCTCGCCGCCGAGATCGGCAAGTCCGTCACCTACATGGGCGCGGACCTCACCTACTTCCCGGGCGACGGCCTCTCCAGCCACTTCCGCACGCCGGGCGGGCTCCCGATGACGAGCTACCGCTACAACTGCGTCGGCGACACGATGACGTGCTCCGTCGTCGAGGGCGAGACGGT
>CAMNDA010000044.1 GCA_946534745.1 uncultured Verrucomicrobiota bacterium
ACCGGCGAGTCGGCGTCGACGCCCGTATCGGGCTCGTTCACGACGTTGGCCGGTCTGGCGGTCTCGTGGTCCTCGGCCACTTCGGCCACCGGTCTATCGGAGATCGGCCACGACCATGTCATCGTCGCCGGCGAGATCGGGACGCTCGGCGCCGCGACGGCGTGCGAAATCCAATGGAAGTCCTGGGGTCAGGGCGAAACCGAGCCGGAGACCTGGACGACGCTCACGAACGGGCTTGCCGCCGGAGACGTCTTCCAAGTCGCCGTCGGAGGCAAGACGCCGCTGACGGACTACAACTACGCATTGCGCGCCGTCGGCAACGACGATCCCCCCTCGACGACGGTGCCGGTGACGGGCTCGTTCACGACCGCGCCCGGGCTGACGGTCGCCTGGACCTCGGCGACCGCCTCGGCGGGCCTTTCGAGGATCGCGCCCGATTTCGTCACCGCGAGCGGCTCGGTTTCGGCGCTCGGCGGCGCGACGGCGTGTGCCATCCAGGCCAAGGTCTGGCTCTCCGGCGATTCGGAGCCCGGGAGCTGGACGACCGTCGCGGAGGACCTGGCGCTGAACGCTTCGTTCAACGCCACGATCCGCGAAACGTCGGCGGGCGATGCCATCGCCCCCGGAACGGCCTACGCCTACGCCCTGCGCGCCGTCGGGAACGACGCCGAGGAGACGGATCCCGTCACCGGCACGTTCACGACGGGCGGCGAGTCGGGGGAGACGATCGGATCGGACTACACGAAGTTCTTCGACGACGGCACGAACGCCTGCTGGGTCGTGAAGGGCTTCGAGCGCTACCTGCCCTTCACCGTGACGGGCTACACGGGCACCGAGACGCTCACGAACTTCCCGGTTCTCGTCGACGTGCGCGACACGGATACGAACGGCTTCCGCTACAGCGACTTCTACCACTACGACGGAAGCGACATGGCCTTCGTGGACGACACGGGGCACATCATCCCGCACGAGATCGACACGTGGAACAAGAACGGCATGTCGCTCGTCTGGGTGCGGCTCCCCCGGATGAACAACGGGACGACGTTTACGATGTGCTACCGCAGCCCGCTGCTCGATCCGCTGCCCGACGTCGGGAACACGTTCGAGAAATACGTCGGCGTCTGGCACATGAACGAGACGGCGGACGGCGTCGCGACGCTGAAGGATTCCACGGCCAACAATCTTCCGGGCGAATCGCACGCCAAATCGCTCGCCGGCGTCAACCATGGGCAGATGATCGGCGGAAACGACCGGCGCGTGGCGCAGGAGACGGGCACCTCGTCCTCGAACGGCCGCATCATGGTCTACGACCACGACGACATCCTGCGCTCGGGCGTCGGCAACGTGTTCACCTTTTCCGGCTGGTACAAGGCGGCGGACAACAAGCCGAACTGGGCGTATCTCGTGGCGCGCAAGGGAGACGATTATTCGAAGGGCTGGGGCGTCCAGTTCGCCAACGACAATGCCACGGACAAACTCCGCGTCTGGTCCGACCCTCTTGACACGAAGACCGTGCATAGCGCCACAAACCCTGGTGGATACTACCTCTTTGGAGTCACGAACTACTGCACGGGCGAGAACATCGGTTACAAGCATACGGACTGGTCCTACTGGACGTTCGTCTTCAGCAACAGCACCTTCCACGCCTACCACAACGGCGCGGAGCTGGCGAGCACGGCCGGCGGATTCACGCTCGAGCAGCCGTTCGCGAACGACGAGACCGCCGATTTCGACTATCTGGTCATCGGCGGGCAGGAGTTCGGCTCGGGCGCCTTCAACGGCTGGGTGGACGAGGCCCGCTATTCGAAGGGCGTCCGCAGCGCCGACTGGATCAAGGCGGAATACGATTCGACGCGGCAGAAGGACACCGCTTTCGTGACCAAGGGGATGGTCGGCAGCGGCCAGGATTCGGCCGTGCCGGTCGTCGTCTGGGAGAAGGGGGCGGACCTGCCGGTCTCGATCGTCGACGTGAGCTACGCCTACGTGCAGTTCGCCGGCACGGTGACGTTCTGCGGCGTCGGGGCGGACGAGTGCCGCATCGAATACCAGCTTTGGGCGGACGGCGAGGAGGACCCGACGGTCGACGGCGCCTGGACGACGCTGGGCGATCTGGCGCACGCCACGGCCGGAACGTCCTTCTCGGTCCCCGTCACGGGCCTCAAGCAGGACATGCCCTACAACTTCCGCATCCGCGCCGTGAACCGGGAGGACGACAAGGAGCAGGCGAACCGCGAACAAACCGGTTCGTTCCGCACGAACGGCAACGTCGCCGAGGAGGCCGAAGGCGAATTGCTGCGCGTGGACAACAAGTTCTGTCACAAGTTCGTCGCCGGCTCCTACACGTTCACGACGCCGGACTACGTCACGAGCGTCGAGATCCTGGTCGTGGGCGGCGGCGGCGCGGGCGGCTACAAGATCGGCGGCGGCGGCGGCGGCGGCGGCCTCTTCTACAGCGAATCGTTCCCCGTCGAGACGAACACGACCTACCGCATCAAGGTCGGCGAGGGCGGCACCGCCGCGGCCAACCTTGGCGCGCGCGGCGGAAACGGCGAACCCTCCTATTTTGCCCGCAAGGATGGCGACAACGAGGAAGACGAGACGATTCTGATTTCCGTTCCCGGCGGCGGTGCGGGTGGCAGCCCGGCCTATATTACCGTCGGCAAGAATCAAGTCGCCGTGACAAATATTGCGGCGGGTGCTGCTGGCGCGTCTGGCGGCGGCGGCACATTTGCGCTGGCCGGGGGGGCGGCCATCTCGAACGAGGTCGACGGCGTCTGGGTCACCTACGGCTACGAAGGCGGGCAGGGCAACGACAACCGCGAGGGCGGCAATCAGTCCGGCAAGACGGCGGCCGGCGGCGGCGGCGGCGCGGCCCGCAAGGGCGTCACCGCTTCGTTCGACAGTTACTACGGCGGCGGCGCGGGCGGTCCGGGCCTTGGAAACTCGATGACGGGCGAACTGCTCTTCTACGGTGCGGGCGGCGGCGGCGGCTATGCCTACAAGGAGGATCAAAGGAGCTACTCGAAGCCGGGCGCCGGCGGCTCCGGCATCGGCGGCAACGCGGCAGATGTCCGCAACGGCACGCCCGCGACCTCCGGCGTCGAGAACACCGGCGCGGGCGGCGGCGGCGGCTCCATGACACTCAACAACAATACCGACCAGACCTACTGGCAGGGTGGCGACGGCGGCGGCGGCGTGGTCCTGATCTCCTACGAGATCCACGGCCGCGACCCGATCTCCGAGGATCCGCTCGTCACGATGACCCGTTGCGACTACAACCCGGACGCCGGCACGACCGGCACGGGCGTCGCCAGCATCGACTATCGCGTCCTCTGGGCGGGCATCCAAGCCCAGACGAACGACATCTACGTGCTCTACAGCAACGTCAGCTCGAACGACGTCGCCGCCGGAAACGGCGAGCGCGTCAAGGTCGCGGATGGCGCGATCGGCATCGGCTCGACGACGTTCGTCCCGCCGGAGGCCGGCTGCACCTACTGGGTTCGCCTCATGGCGCGCAAGGACGGAACCTCCTTCATGTATTCGGACCAGATCGCCACGTTCTACGTCCCGGCGATCACCCTCAAGGCCGCGACCTGGAAGAAGCAGACCAGCGCATCGGCCGACTACGCGATCGTCGACTACAAGCTCCACGACCTGGACGAGGCGACGCACCTCTACTGCTACTGGAGCGAATCGCGAGAGGCGCTCGAGGGCGACGATCCGCCGTCCGGCGATGGCGTCCGCCTGCTGGACCTCGGAACCGGAAGGGCGGGCGCCACAACGTTCAACCTCCCCGCCTCCGAAGGGCTCTCCCGGAACCACCTCTACTACGTCCGCCTCGCGGCGGGCGACGCGAAGGGGCTGAGGCTCAACCTCTCCCTCGACATCCTGCCGCTCGACACGTCGGACAATCCGGCCGTCGCCCTGCTCGGCCAAAACTGGACCAACAACGTCGCGACGCTGCAGTTCCGGACCACGCTCTCCTTCCTCGACCCGGCCGACACGACGCTCTTTGCGTTTTATTCGACCACGAAATCTCTCGTCACAAAGAATCAAACGACTAGTTCCGTTGAAGTCGCCTTTGCCAATCTTGGTCTTTGCTCTGCAATCCCCGACGAGAAGGACACGACCGCCTCGTTCCCGCTTTGGGCGACCGAAGACACGAACGTCTACGTGCGCCTCGCGCTCTATTCCGCCTCGAGCAACGCTTGGTACCGTTCTGGATCGACGCTAACAATCGTGATCGATAAGCCCATCGCGGCCAACACGCTTCTGATTTTTGCCGACGCCAACCCGAAGATGGGTTGCTACGGCGACGAGCCGCAGACGCTCGACTACACCGTGAGCTACGGCGGCCTCACGGAGGGTCCGGGCTGGGACTATTATACCAATACGATAAGCATCGGTGGTGAGCAGTCGTGCGCCGTCACGGCGACGTCCAATGTCGGCCAGTACGATATCGAGAAGGGCACGCTTGACCTGTCGAACCATGGCGCGCAATATCAGCAGCCCGTCGTCGATCCGGACACGGGAGAGCCGACGGGCGAGTACGTCACCTACTCCTACCTGCTGTCGTATGCCGGGGCGAAGTATACCGTCACCAACGCCGTGTTCAGTGCGTCGTTCGAAGACGCGGAATTCGACTATACCGGCGAATCCCATCCGGGAGCGCTTTCGCCGACCGTTACGGGCGTTCGGAACAACCAGAGGGTGTTGTACGAGTACCGTGTCGGCAGCGGCGATTGGGGCGCTGCCGTTCCTTCGTTCACGGATGCCGGCAATTATATCGTCCAGTTCAAGGCGTCCGCCCCGAACCATACGGGGAATAACGGCTCATTCGCCGTCACGGTGACCCCCGCGCCGCTCACGGCGACGATCTCGGCCTCGAACATGGTCTACACGGGCGTGGCGCAGGTGCCGACGGTCGCGACCAACGTGACCGGACGCGTGAAGCCCGAAAGCAACCCGCTCACGTGCGAATTCCGCGAGGAAGCCGGCGAGTGGCAGACCGAAGTGCCCTCGTTCACGCAGCCCGGCACCTACACGCTCTGGTTCCGCGCGTCGGCGCCGAATCACGCGACGGCCGTCACGAACTGCACGTTCACCATCGAGGGCTGGGACTTCCCGGTCACGATGGACGACGGGTTCCAGACGACGATCCGCGTGACCGATCCGGTCTGGTTCGTCCGCAACTCGCCCTACACCGGCGACCAGCTCGCGAACGCCCAATTCCGCCACGAGAAACTGGAAGAGCGGTGCGCGAACGGTCTCAAGCTCTGGCAGAACTACGTCATCGAACGCGCGATCGACGACGCGCTCGTCGCGGCGATCCACCAGGCCTGCGATCGCGTGGCCGAAAACCACTTCGAGATCCGCTTCCCGAACGTGTCGGTGCTGCGCAACACCGGACTCGCCGTGGACTACCGCCTCGACCGGAAGCTCGCGGGCGAAACCGGCTTCACGGAGGGCCCGCATTCCGACCAGTACGAGATGAACGTGCCGCTCGGGCCGTCCGACCCGACCGGTCTCTACGTCTTCAACATCGTGCTTTCGACGACGAACGATTCCCCCTCCTTTGCGGTTCTCCCGTCCTGCGCGACGGTCGGCGTCCTGCGCGTCACGAGCCCCGCGACGAACGTCGTCGTGGCGGTGCCGTGGATGTCGATGGCGTCCACCAATCCGCAGAACGAGCCCGTCGAGGTCTCCGAGACGGTCAACCCGAACGGCCTCTCCGTCGGCGACCGGATCCTCGCCTACAACACGGCTTCGAACTTCCAGGGCTGGGCGCATCTGTCGCGCCTGGGCACGGACTGGGGCGCGATCGAGGCCGGCTCGACCGACGGCGTCGCGGTCGTCGCGACCAACACGACGCGGTTCGCGCGCGGCGGCGCCTTCTGGCTCGTCCGGACGGATCCCGGCGACTGCTTCTATCTCGTCGGCCGCTACACGGGCGACGAGTACACGACCGAGCTCGCGGGCGGCACGGCGGCCGCTCCCGCCTACACGCTCGTCGCGAACCCGACGATGGCCGGCGTAGGCCTGAACGACCTCGTCTTCGTTGACGGCTCCGGAG
>CAMNDA010000045.1 GCA_946534745.1 uncultured Verrucomicrobiota bacterium
GCGTCGTCCTCGACGCCCTCCGCGGCGCGGAACATCGCGCCCGCGCCGCCGGCCATGAGCGCGACGACGGTGCCGGGGTCGGCGCCGAACGTCGGCGGGCATTCCGCGGCGTCGAGCACCGCGAGCCGGCCCGAGGTGCCGGCTCCGACATAGATGATCCTTCCGCCCGCGGCGAGCGCGGCGGCCGCGGCGTCGACGACCCGCGCGACCTGCGGCAGCGCCTCGCGCACCGCGTCGACCGAGCGCCGGTTCGCCTCGTCCATCATCCGGAGCATGTTCTCCGTGGACGCCTCGTCGAAGTGCGCCGTGGCGGGGTTCCGTTCCTCCGTGGAGATCATCGCGGGACGCCGGGGCTACTTGGCCCGGATGACGAGGAAGCCGGATTCGGCGGAGGACGGAAGACGGAAGGCAAGCTCGTACTCGTCCTCGCCGACCTGCTCGACGCTCTCGGGATCCAGTCGCTCGCCGCCGCCGGAGGAGAGCGCGGAGAGGTCGGTCGCGTAGGCCGGCGCGAGAGCCTCGGCCTCGACGGGCGACGAGACGCGGAGCTTCACCTCGAGCGCGCCGTCCTCCGCGGCGGCGAAGGTCGCGGACTCGACCTTCGGGTCGGGGAGCGTCTCGGCGATGACGGCGCCGCCGCCCGCGGCGACGCGGCGCAGCGATCCGTCCGCGATGAAGCGGTAGGACTCCGCCGACTCGGGGAGCCAGAGCCAGACGTAGCCGTTCTGGTCCGCGGCGACGCCGTCCGTCCCGTAGCCCTCCGGCAGGTTCGCGAGATCGGGCGCCGCGCCGGGCTCGAAGCCGTCGACCACGACGCACCGCACCGCCTCGACGTCGTTGGACGGCGCCGGGACGACCAGCCCGCGGGCGGGCCGGAGCGATCCGCCGAGGACCGTCGCGCCGTCGGCCTTCGCGCCGAAGGCGCCGGGGCCGATGTCCGGCGTTCCGGAGGCGCCGCCCGCCGCGAAGAGCGTCGCGCTCCTTTGGAGGAAGGATCCGGCGTCCTCGTCCACGGCGCCGCCGACGGCCGCCGCGAAGCGGCCGCCGGAGGCGTCGAGCACGGCGGGGGCGGCGCTCTGCGCGGAAACGGCGAGCGAACCGCCGGGCGCGACGCGGACGGCCGGGGCGTAGCTTCCGCCCACGAGAGCGTTGTCCGCGCCGGCGACGACGAGCTCGACCTCGTGCGCGCCACAGTCGAGCGCGGGACGCCCGGTGGCGTCCCAGTCGTCGGCGAGGCGCGTCCAGGACTCGCCGTTCGGGGAGGTCCAGATTCCGGCGTAGGCGCCGTTCGTGTCGACGCCCTCGGCGGAGAATCTCCCGTCGCGCCAGACGATCGTCGGAAAGGTGCCGTCCCTCTTGTCGGAGCGCGTCCAGGAAAGGCCGTCCTCGGACCAGCGCAGCCCGGTGCCCTCGCCGGCGCAGGCGACGTAGCGCCCGCCGCCGGAGGCGACGGCGAACTTGCCCAGGGACACCGCGGCGGATCCGTCGGTCTGCATCGTTCCGTTCCCGAGGCGCAGCGCGCGCCATCCGGACGCGCCGCCGGCGAGGAACCGGCCGTTGCCGCCCGCGACGACGAACGAGAGGTTCGACGGCAGGTCCCCGAATCCGCGGGCGGTCCAGTGCTTGCCGTCCGACGACCAGTAGACGCCCTCCATCGCCGCGCCGCGCAGCTCGCCGACCGCGACGAAGACGCCGTCCGACCACACGACCGAATTGGCGTAGAGGTTCGTCGTCTGCGACCAGCGCCCGCCCTCGTCCTCCGACATCCAGAGACCCTGCGTCGAGGCGGCGACGAGCGTGCCGCGGTCCGGGTCGATCGCGAGGGCGCGGAGGTTGACGGGGCTGCCGTCCCATTCGGACTCCTCCCACGACTCGCCGGCGGGCCTGCCGCCGCCGTGGATTCCGCCGCCGATGCCCTCCGAATAGGCGAAGCCGCCGCGGAAGCGGGCCGCGACGAAGCGGGATCCGGTCCAGAGGACGGCCGCGAAGTTGGTCGAGGCGGGGTTCCACGAGACGTCCGAGGCCTCCCACGCGCCGTCCCGGACCCAGACCGCCGCGCCGTAGGCCGTGGCGGGGTCTTCCGGAAGGAGCGGCGCGGCGCCGACGCCCGAATGGTAGAGGCCGTCCGCGAAGACGGCGACGGTCCGGCCGGCTCCGTTCTCCGCGACCGCGAAGGCGGAGAGCGGATTGTCGCAGCGGGCGCGGACGTCGCTCGCGGCGGGACGAAGCGCGAGGTTCGATACGACGACGGTGCAGTCCGCCTCGGCGCGGAGGACGGCGCCGCCCGCGTAGTCCGTTCCGGACACGACGAACGGCCCGGGGCCGGTCAGCCGGACGACGGGCTTCGCGAACGTCCAGCCGTCGCCGGAGGCGCCGGCCGCGACGGCGGTGCCGTTCACCGTCACGGCGGCGGATGCTCCGCCGGCGAGCGCGGCGGAAAGGAGCAGAGCGGTCAGGCGTGTCATGGACGAGCGGCGGCGGGGCGTTTCCCCGCCGGCCCCGCCATCATAGCAGACCCCGCCGCCGCTGCGCAACCACGATTTTTCGCCGCTCTCGCGCGCGGCCGCGGCGGACTAGCGCGCGAGGGGGGCGGAGAGCGCGGCGGCGGTCTCCGCGGAGACGGCGAAGACCGGGTCTTCGCCCTTCACGCGCAGGTAGGCCGAGCCGTCGGGGCGCGCGGCGCCGAGCTGCAGGATCGCCACGGGCCGCGTCTCGTCGCGCGTCGCGACGGTGAGCTCGAGCCGCGGCGGCAGCAGGCCCCAGGCCGCCGAGTCGGACGTGGAGAGCGCGACGGTCTCCGCCGCGACGAGCTCCGAGACCGCCGCCGCCGCCGCGTCGGCCGCCGCCGCGTCCGGGGCGGCGCCCGCCGCGTCGCAGAACCACGCGCCGTCCGCCCCGTCGCGCCGGACGGTCTGCTCCGCGCCCGCCGCGTCGCGCCGCGTGAGCGAGACGAGGCTCTCGGGCGCGATCCGCAGCACCGTCGGGTCGCGCAGCGCCGCGAACGCCGATGCGGAAAGCGCCTCCGGCGGCAGG
>CAMNDA010000046.1 GCA_946534745.1 uncultured Verrucomicrobiota bacterium
GACGCTCGGCGCGGTGGACGGCTCCGGCGCCGTCGCGCGGTTCCTGCTGGGCACGCCGCCGGCGCTCGTCGGCGGCGGCGGGGCCGCCGGATCGACCGAGATCTCCATCGTCCCGGGCGTGATCGGGGCGAAGGCGTATCGCGGCGGCGGAAACGGCGACTACACGTTGACCTTCCTCACCTACGATTCCCAGACCGGATTCCGCCCGCTCGAACTCGATACCGAGTTCGTGCAGGAGGATGCCTTCCCCGTCGGGCAGACGACCGCCGCCAACGTCCGCGTCGCCTACGGGGCCACCGTCGACGTCTCGGCCGAAACGACCATCAACGCCCTCCTGATCCAAGGCAGGGACGCCAAGGGAACGAACACCTATGTGAACGGCACGGGGCCTCTCCACGTCACGAGCGGACAGGTCATCCTCGGCTACCACCGGAACTCCGCGCCCTACGTGAACGTTCCGCTCGACTTCGGCTCCGCGACGGGGTTCATCGAGTACCCGCAGGGAAAGGGCACCTACATGAACGGAGCCCTCTCCGGCACCGGAGGCGTCGTCTTCTACCAGGCCTCCACCGCGACCACGGGCGCCGGTCTCACGCTGGGCGGAGGCTCCTCCCATACGTGGACCGGCGACACCTACATCCTCTCGCAGTTCGCCGCCGACGCCAACGCGCTGCCCGGCCGCGACCGTCCCGGCGACCTCTACGTCCACGGCATGCTGGAGGTGGACGAGGGCACCTACAACGGCCTCAACGGCTGCGGAATCGTCCGCCGCCGCTCCTCCGGAAGCGGCATTCTCTCCTTCGGCGACAACAACGCCGACGGCGACTTCACCGGACGGTTCGAACAGAACAAGGGCAAGTTCACCATCTGCAAGATCGGCACCGGCACCCAGCGCCTCGCCTGCTCGTCGATGGTCGGCATCAACGGCCTCCAGGCCGACGCCGGCACGCTGATTCTCGATGGAACGCTCAGCGAATCGTCCGTCACGGTCGCCGCCGGCGCGGCCTTCGGCGGCGGCGGGACGGTCGCCAACGGCGGCGTGTCCTTCGCGGAAAGGTCCACGTTCGCGGTCCGGATCGCCGACAACACGATCCCCTGCCTGACGGTCTCCGGCGCCGTGACCGGCTCCCCCGCGGTGACGGTCTCCGCCGAAGGGCGCGTGCGCGACAACCTCTCCGGCTGCATCCTGCGCTCCGGTTCGGCCCTCCCCGCGACCATCACCTGCGCCACGAAAGGCTACAGGCTCGAACTGCGCGAGGAAGGCACCGAGCTCTGGCTGATCAAGAACCCCGTCGCCATGCTGATCGTGGTGAAGTAGAAGATCCGATGAAAACGCCACTGTCCATCCTTCTGACGAGCGGCGTCTGCGCCGCCCAGCTCGCCTTCTCCGCGAGCCTGGTCCCCAACGGCGGCTTCGAGGAGGGCGCCGACGCACCCGCCACGTGGGGCGCGCCGAATCCCGCCAAGGGCATCGACTTCCCGGTCGAGGGCGGCAACCGCTTCGCGCGGATCCACTCCGACGGCGGCACCGCCATGCTCTATCGCGAAATCAACATCCCCGCCGGGACCGAGGCCCTGCGCCTTTCCTGGAAGTGGCGCGTGACCGGCCTCAAAAAGGGTAACCAGTCCTGGTTCGACGCACGCATCATGATGGAGTTCATGGACGCCGGCCGCGCCAAGGTCGGCGGTGCGCCCGGGGCCCCGAACCGCGGGTCCGACACCGCCGGCTGGGAGTCGCGCGAGATCAGCTTCCTCGTCCCCGAAAACGCCCGCATCCTCAAGTTCATGCCCTCGCTCCTCAACGTGAAAGCCGGAACCCTCGACCTCGACGACGTCTCCCTCGAGCCGACCGACGCCGCCCCGCTGCGCGCGGCCGCGGACAAGGCCGCCGCCGACCGCGCGGCGAAGGACGCCGCCGCGCTCGACCGCCGCCGCGCGAAGGCGGCGGACCTGCTCGCGAAGAGCGGGTCGCTCCTGCCCGGCGATCCGTCCGTCCGCCTCGAGCAGACCGAGCCCGGCAGGCTCGTCAACCAGTACCGCATCGCGGACATCCCCGAAGGAGCCGAGGCGCTCAAGCTCTCGTGGCGCGAGAAGGTGACCGGCCTCGTGTGCGGCGAGAAGCCGTGGTTCGACGCGCGCGTCATCTGCGAGTTCCTGGGGCCCGACAACAAGAAGATGCAGGGCGTCGCGCACCCCGGCCCCGCCTACACGCAGAAGGACACGAACGGCTGGCGGGAGCGCGAGACGACCTTCCTCGTCCCGGCCGGCGCCGCCGCGGTCGCCTTCATGCCCTGCCTCTTCCAGACGAAGGCGGGCGTCTACGAGCTCGCCGACATCAGGCTCGAGCCCGCCGACCCCGCCGGGCCGCGCGCCGCGGCCGCGGCGCGCGAGCGCCAGGAGGCCGCGCGCTACGTCCCGCCGGAGAAGCCCGACCCGAAGAGGTTCCCGCGCCCGCTGCACGTCGAGGGGCCGAAGCTCCTCGACGACCGCGGCCGCGAGGTGTGGCTCCAGGGCGTGAGCCTCTCCGGCAC
>CAMNDA010000047.1 GCA_946534745.1 uncultured Verrucomicrobiota bacterium
CGCGGACCGCGCGCCCGCCCGTCGTGACGAGCCGTTCCGGGCGCAGTCTCGCGTCCGCCCAGATGCACTGCAGGTGGCGCTCGTTCCAGGAGAAGCCGGCCGTCGCCGGCTCGCGCGCCTCCTCCGCGCGGCGGAGGCAGGCGGGGATCGGAACGCCCTCGGGGGTCGGCGCCGGCACGGCTACCGCCCCCGCGCGGCCGCGGCGTCGGTCTCGATCATCTTGCGGAACGTGCGCTGGGCGGGCGTGAGGCGGTCGGCGTCGATGCCGCCCACGTCCGCCTCCGTGCTGCGCGCGGTGCGCAGGACGACGCGGGGGATGCGGTTCGCGACGAGGTAGTCGCGGATCTCGACGAGGCTCTCCTGCGGGACGCCGCGCTGCGCCTCGAGGATGACCGCGCGCTGCGAGGTCTGGCCGCGCTCCTCGACGAACGCGTCGCCGCGGAGCTCGCGGACGAGCCTCTCGCGGGAAATCTTGCGGCCCTGGTAGGAGAGCGAGCCGTCCTTCCACACCTCGACGGCGATGCCGGCGTCGCCGTGCCGGTAGTCGCCGTACCCGCCGTCGACGCGCTTGGTGACGACGCACCCGGAGGCCAGCGCCGCGCACAGGAGAAGCAGGGAAATCGCTTTCATGCGGACAATGTTACCAGAACGCTCGCTCCATGGCAAATGCGCGGATCGTCGCGCGGAGATTGCACCGAGAAGAAGACTGGTGGAAATCGGTTTCATGACGGACGCCCAAAGAGCGGCGGATTTCTCCGTGGGGTTGCGTGATGGCGCGAATGATATCAGAAGGCCGGGATCTGCGGCACGTGCCGGCGCGCTAGCGCGCGGCGCGGCCGCGGCCGGGCGGGACGCCGTAGGCGCGCTTGTAGAGACGGCAGAAGTTCGGCAGGTCGCGGAAGCCGGAACGCGCGCAGACTTCCTTGACGGACAGGGGCGAGGTGCGGAGCAGTTCCCGCGCGCGTTCGAGGCGCGTCGCGACGAGGTGCTTGTGCGGCGTGGTTCCCGTTTCCTGCAGGAAGAGTCGGTGCAGGTGGCTTTCGCTCAAGCCCGCTGCGGCGGCGAGTTCGGCGACGGACACCGGCCGGTCGAGGTTGGCTTCCTCGAAACGCAGCGCGGCGTCCAGCCGGCGCCGCGCCGCGGAGACGCCGGGCGACGTCGCCTCGTCCCATAGCGCCACGAGCAGTCCGTAGGCGGCGCGGCTTTCCGCCCAGACCGACTCGTAGCCGCCGGCGGCCATGCGACGGAGCAGTTCGGCGAAGCGGCGCGACGTTTCCGGCAGGGACGCCGCCGCCAGGGTCCGTCCCGTCCGGGCGAAGAGGGCCTTCCCCAACCGCACCGCTTCGCGCCCCTGCAGCGAAACGTAAGCCAAGTCCCACGGCTCGGAGCCGTCCGGGACGCGCGACCACGTCCGCTCGCCCGGCAGGACGAGGACGACCGTTCCGGGCTCGTGAACGAAGTCGTCGCGCCCGAGACGCGTCCGCGCCCGGCCGGCCAGGCCGAACTTGATCTTGAACGTGTTCTCGCGCGGGGCCAGCCGGCCGT
Organism: uncultured Verrucomicrobiota bacterium; assembly: GCA_946534745.1. Classification (GTDB taxonomy): domain Bacteria; phylum Verrucomicrobiota; class Kiritimatiellia; order RFP12; family UBA3636; genus UBA3636. The sequence continues at coordinate 1,546 of CAMNDA010000047.1, forward strand.
CCCAAAGTTCGCCCGGCTCGTCGTGCCACCGCGAGGCGCGGTAGACGGAAACGGGCAACTCGGGCAGATCACCGTCAGCCGGGAGTCGCAGCGCCGCGCGCCCGAAGAATTCGCGGTGCGGAAGGGACAGCAGGTCGTCGAACATGGAGGCCATTCTATCAAAAATGAGAGTTTTCGACAATCAAAAGAAGAATCCGCATCTTCAACCGACGCCGGTTTTCCGCTAGAATGGGCACCGTTCAAAGGAGTTTTCGACATGAACGCCCGCCTTCTCGCCCTTCCGCTCGCCCTGTGCCTGTCCGCCGCCGCCTCGGTCTCCCGAGCGGACACGTCGTCCGGCGTCGTCAAGTTCGTCGAATACATCGAGTCCTCCGGGACGCAGTTCATCGATACCGGATGGACGCCGACCAACCGGAACGTCCGCATCGAGGCGACCTACCAGTACGTCGCCCTTCCCGAAACCGGAAAACGCACCTACGTTTTCGGCTCGTGTCTGTGGACCGTCGCCAACACCCGCCTGCAGTACGCGGTCGGTTCGCCCGGCAAGTGCGCCATCGGTTTCGGAAGCCAATTCAAGGAAACGACGTTCGATTCCTACGAAACCAACCTGATCCACAAGGTCGTCTGCAGCAACGGCGTTTTTTCGTTGGACGGAACGACGTCCGGGGAATGGGACCTTTCGTCAGGCATGATCGACAAGACCTCCAAGTCCCATGCGGTATTCCTCTTCGCGTTCAACTCCACGCAAACCGGCGACGTCTGTCCGGGCGACCATTCGTCCATCCGGCTGTATTCCTGCCGTATCTGGGAAAACGGCTGTTTGGTCCGCGATTTCCGGCCGGTTCTCAAGGACGGAACGGCTTGTCTTTACGATGCGGTTTGCGGAACGTTCCACTTCAACGGAGGAAGCGGCGCGTTCGCCGCCGGCGGCGAACTCCCGACGACCTACCGGAAGGCCCTGTGGATCGAATCGGACCGCACGGCATACGTCGACACGGAATACAAGCCCGGCGCGGGCACCGAATTCGAAATGAAGTTCGCCTTCACCAGGACGCTCTCTTCGAGAACGTATGTTTTCGGCGAATACGGCGCATCGGCCCAAGGCAGGTTCATGTTCGCATACGGACCTGCTTCGACCGGATGTTTTCTCGGCTACGGCGCGAACTACGACGGCGCGGTCGCCGGCGTTCCCTACAACGACGAAGTCCACGTGGCCCGCTACCTTCCCGGAGAAGGTTTTTCCCTCGACGGAACGGCCGTCGTCGCTTCGAAGAGCATGACGACTTGGAGCGGAACGGCCGCCAACCTGTATTTGGGGGCCAACAATCCCAACGGCGGCGGCATCGATTCCAACCAGCTGTCCCCAATCCGCATCTACTACTGCAAAATATGGGAAAACGGAGTTCTGGTGCGAAATCTGGTGCCAAAACAAAGGGCGAACGACGGAAGAAACGGGCTCTACGACGAAGTGAACGGGGAGTTCTACGGTTTCATCGGAACGGGAACGACGGCGTTGGTTCCGCCAATGGCGACGGTGATCGTCGTGAGGTGAACGGGGGCGCGGCCGTGAAAACGATCCACGAAATTCTCGAAACGCCGGTCGCCTCCGAGTGCGACGTCCTCGTCTGCGGCGGCGGGCCCGCCGGCTTCGCCGCGGCGGTCGCCGCCGCGCGCGCCGGCGCCGACACGCTGCTGCTGGAGCAGTCCAACTGCCTCGGCGGAATGTCCACCGCCGGGATGATGTCGCACTGGTCCGGCTGCGACTCCTCGCCGATCGGGCTCGAGATCACCGACCGGATGCGCCGCTACGGCGCGCTACCGCCCGGCTGGACGGAGGACAGGCGCTGGTGCTGCTCGCACGAGGCGCTCAAGGAGGCGATGTTCGAGATCGCCGCCGAGGCGGGCGTCCGCGTGCAGCTGCACACCTGGGTCGCCGGCGCGGTCGTGGAGGGCGGCGCCGCGAAGGGCGCGATCACGGAGAGCAAGTCCGGGCGCGAGGCGGTGCTCGCGAAGGTGTCGGTCGACGCCACCGGCGACGGCGATCTCGCCGCACGCGCCGGCGCCGCGTTCGACCTCGGGCGCGAGGGCGACGGCGCCTGCCAGCCCGCGACGCTGATGTTCCTCCTCGGCGGCGTGGACACGGACCGCGCGATCCTGCCGCCCTCCTTCGAATCGCTCGTGCAGGTCCCGAAGGGCGAGATCCAGGCACTCGGCAAGGCGCGCCTCCCGGCCCCCGCCGGGCACGTGCTGCTCTACCCGACGCGGCTGCCCGGCTGCGTGTGCGTCAACATGACCAACGCCATCGGCGTCGACGCGACGGACGCGCGCTCCGTCACGCGCGCCGAGATCGAGTGCCGCGCGCAGATCGAGCCGATCGTCGCGTTCCTGCGCGAGTTCGCCCCCGGCTACGAGAACTGCTACGCGCTCGCCACGGCGCAGAACGTCGGCATCCGCGAATCGCGCCACTTCCGCGGGCTCTACACGCTCACGGCGGAGGACATCGTGGCGGGGCGCTCCTTCGACGACTGGATCGCCGTGCGCAACTGGTTCAACTTCGACATCCACAACGTCGGCGGCTCCGGCCTCGACGCGAACGGCGCGCAGGCGCAGTTCCGGGCGAAGGGCACCTACCAGATCCCCTACCGCTGCTGCGTCCCCGAGGCGCTCGACGGCCTGCTCCTCGCGGGCCGCAACATCTCCGGCACGCACAAGGCGCACTCGAACTTCCGCGTGATGACGATCTGCGCCGACGTCGGCTTCGGCGCCGGCTTCGCCGCGGCCCTCGCCGCGAAGGCCGGCGTCCGCCCGCGCGACGTCGACGTCGCCGACGTCCAGCGCCTCCTCCGCGCCGCCGGCGTCGAGCCCTAGTCCTTCTCCCGCGGAACGGCCGCGACAAGCGCGGCCCTCCCGATCCGCCTCGGCGGGACTGCCCGGCCCTTAGAACGCGATGTCGGCGAAGCGCTGCGGGAAGGCGTAGCCGGGCTCGGCGGCGACGATCTTCACGAACTTGGTGGCGGCGTCGTCGACCA
>CAMNDA010000048.1 GCA_946534745.1 uncultured Verrucomicrobiota bacterium
TGTCGCGGCCGGGCGCGATGCCGGCGGCGGCGAGCGTCGCACGGGCGCGGTCGATCTTCTCGGGCGGGGGCGGGGCGATGTCGAACTTGACCGAGCCCGTGACGCGGATGCGGTCGGCCGGGGCGCCGGCGTCGACGAGGCGGTCGCGGTCGAGCGCGGACTGGGCGAGCAGGACGTCGAAGCAGTGCAGGACGGGGCCGAAGAAGAGGCGAAGGCGGCGATAGCCGGGGGCGGAGCGGTCGGAGACGCGCCCGTTGACGAGCAGGAGCGGGACGCCCTTGCGGCGCAGGGAGCGGAGGAGGTTGGGCCAGAGCTCCGACTCCACCAGCACCATCGCCCGGGCGTTCACGGCGGCGAGGGCGCGGCGGACGCAACGGGGAAAGTCGAGCGGAAGGTAGATCAGGACGTCGTCCGGGCCGACGAGCTTCTCGCAGACGGCGCGCCCCGTGGAGCTCGTGGTCGAGAGGACGAACGAGAGGGAAGGGTCGCGGCGGCGCAGCTCGCGGAGGACCGTCCCGGCGAGGTTCGCCTCGCCGACCGAGACGGCGTGGACCCAGACGCGGGGCTTCTCCGCGAGGCGGCGGGCCGTGGCGGGGTCGTAGCGGCCGAAGCGCTCGGCGAAGTGCGCGCGGTAGCCCCCGCGCTTGCGCATGCGCAGGAGGAACTTGGGGAGCATCGCGGTGTAGGCGACGGCGAACAGGACGTTGTAGACGAACCAGCGCATGGGGGGCGGGCGGGGCGGAAAGGGGGGACGGCGCCGGGGCGGCGTCAGGCGGGCGGGAAGGGGGGAAGAGGAACGTCCGGGACCGTGGAGGGCGGAAGCGGGGCGGCGCGGCGCGGACCCACCTGCTCGAAGGCATGGATGCGGTTGGTCGCGGCGTCGTGCCAGACGTAGGCGCGGCCGTTCTTCCAGCGGCGCGCCATGAAGCGGTCGCCGTGGAACTCGCGGGGGGCGGAGAAGCGAACGAGGCGGAGGTCGAGGCCCGGGGCCTCGCGCCGTTCGCAGGAGAGAACCTCGTAGCGGTTGGTGCGGACGACGCGCGCGTAGAAGTCCCCCAGGTCCTCGCCGTCGAGGAGGCTCGAGGCGAGGCCCCAGCGGCGGAAGACGGCGCGGGCGTGGGACTCCTCGCCCTCGAACGCCATCATGACGTTGGCGGGAAGGACGACGATGTCCTCGATGCGGTACTCCCGCGGCAGGACGGCATGGATGCCGTAGAGGCGGTATTCGCAGACGTCGGGGTCGTCGTTGAAGTCGCATGAGAGCAGGATGGGCTCCACGACCTCGCGGCGGTCGCGCGCGGAGGCGCGTCCTTCGAAGACCCAGCGGATGAGCCGCTTCTCCGCGCGGTCGTAGGCGAGGGCCTGGACGGGAAGGTCGTCGTCGAGCCAGCCGAGGACGAACGGCCCCGCCTCGGCGGTGCGGATGTCCGTGGCGCGGAGCCCGCGGGCGCGGGCGGCGCGGCGGCCGACGAGGTTGTTGGCGAGGAAGGTCGCCATGGTCGTGGGGCGGTCGGGCTCCTGTTCGCAGGGTTCCCAGCTCGCGAGGGCCTGGAGACCGCGGCGGTTGGCGAACTCGAGGCGGCCGTCGCGGTCCTCCACCGAATAGCGGGAAACCTCCCAGTCCGCGGGGACCACGCCGCGAAGGTGGTGCCAGGCGAACGGGGTTCCCCGGGAGGGGTCGAGGGGCGCGGGGGAGGAAGAGGCCATGGGAGAGCGGAAGGAGAACCGGGATGGGGGCGAGTATACCAGACCCCCACCCCGCGGGCAAGGGCGTGACAGCACGGGCGCGAGATCTGTTGCTTGCAATCCGGGCGCGAGATCCACGAAAGTTGCAGAATGGAATGGCGCATCCATCCCGGGGTGCGCCATTCCTCTTGCAATTCGCTGCGGGGCGGCCGCCAAACCGTCAAAAACCTAAGATTTCACCGAATTCTCATCGTCGTAAAACATGTATTTCGAATTCTCTTGCATTCCTTTCTCTTTTCGCCTACACTCGGGCCCATGTCCTACGGAAACACCCCCTCTCGCGGCCACGGCCGCCGAACTCCCGCCTACCATTGGCGGGAACAGTACCGCACACCTCGCCCCCGCAGGCGCATTCGCACCCGCGCGTATGGCGAGGAAAGATTCTTTCACGATGCGGAGCCCGAATGGGCCGCATCGGCCCTGACGGGCTCCTACGATCCGCTTTCGCGGAAGATGGAGGGCTTATTCGTTGGGGGGCTGGCGCTGATCGGCCTTCCCGTTCTGCTGGGCATCGGTGCCCTTTCGCTGGTGGTGTACGGGCTGGGCCGGCTCGTTGTCCGCTATCGGCGCAGGGGAGAGGCGGAGGAGTACCGCGTCCGGAGCGCGCTTCGGAGCCGGCGCACATCCTCCCGGCACGCGCCGCCGACGGCGGAGGCGCTGCTCGCGGCCTGGGAGTGGTCGCGGGAGTCTGTGGAGGGCAAGCTGCTGCTCGGCGCGCTGCTGCAGGATCTCGAGCCTGCGGTGGACAACGCCTACCGGCGCGATGCCGCGGGGGAGATCGTCGGACGGAATCCCGGGCTGCGGGGATGGATCTTCGAACACTGCCGCGAGCTGGCGCCTCACTACAAGACGCTGATGCGGTACAAGGCCGCGGCGGACAAGTTTCTCCGGGCGTGCGGGATGTCCGAGCCCTGGACCACGGCGGATCTGCTTCCGGCGAGGGGCGCGCCGGGCGAAGGACTTCCGGAGGCTCCCGGGAATGCCCGGGGGACGGCGCGGGAGATCCTGGATGCGGAGGGAAGCTTCCGTGCGCTGGACGACGAGCTCTGGCGAAGGCTCGGGCTGACGAGAATGCGACGAGGGCCGAGGCGGAACGCCTCCTAGAACGAGAAAGGAGAAAGATCATGAACGACAGGAATAGTATATGTGAGAATTCGGTGAAAACCTGGGATTTCGAGCAACACGGAGGAGAACGGGAGATGAACGGGAAGGAAGATTCGATGAAGAGGCAAGAAGAAACAAGGGAGGAGCCGGTGGAAGGCATGACGAAAGAAGCGCCAGAAGACAGAATCCGGGAACTGGCGACGGACGAGAGCCGGATTTTCGCCATGGCGGCTCGACACGGGTT
>CAMNDA010000049.1 GCA_946534745.1 uncultured Verrucomicrobiota bacterium
CGATCCAGACGCTGGCGACGCCGGCGGAGCTGCGCGAGCAGGTCCCCGAGTCGCCGGCCGCGGTCCGGACGGTCCAGCGCGGCCGCGAGACGATCGAGCGCATCCTCGACGGCGACGACCCGCGCTTCCTGGCGATCGTCGGGCCCTGCTCGATCCACAGCCTCGACGGCGCCGCCGAGTACGCCCGCCGCCTCCGCGCGCTCGCCGACGAGATCGCGGACGCGGTCTTCGTCGTGATGCGCGTCTACTTCGAGAAGCCGCGCACGACGGTCGGCTGGAAGGGCCTCATCAACGACCCCTACCTCAACGACACCTTCCGCATCGAGGACGGTCTCCGGATGGCGCGCCGCTTCCTCGTTTCCGTCGCCGAGCTCGGCCTCCCCACCGCGACGGAGGTGCTCGACACGCTCACCCCGCAGTACATCGGCGACCTCATCTGCTGGACCGCCATCGGCGCCCGCACCGCCGAGGCGCAGACGCACCGCGAGATCGCCTCCGGGCTCTCCACGCCCGTCGGGTTCAAGAACGGCACCGACGGCTCGCTGGACGCCTGCGTGAACGGCATCGCCTCCGCGCTCGGCCAGCACCACTTCCTCGGCGTCACCGAGGATGGTCTGCCCGCCGTCTTCTCCACGGCCGGCAACGCCTACGCTCACGTCGTGCTGCGCGGCGGGCACGAGCCGAACTTCGACGCCGCGCACGTGGCGGAGTGCGAGCGCCGCCTCAAGGCCGCGCGCCTGCCCTCGAACATCGTCGTGGACTGCTCCCACGCCAACTCGCACAAGCGCCCCGAGGAGCAGGCGGGCGTCCTGCGCGCCGTCCTCTCCCAGATCGAGGCCGGCAACTCGTCGATCCGCGGCGCGATGCTCGAAAGCTTCCTCGAGTGGGGCGCGCAGAAGATCCCCAAGGACCTGCGCCAGCTCCGCCCCGGCCTCTCCGTCACCGACGCCTGCATCGACTGGGCGACGACCGAGGCGCTCCTGCGCGAGATGCGCGAGCGCCTCGCCCCCGTCGTCGCCGCCCGCCGCAAATAGCGGTTTCGCGGGGCGCGACGCATCCGCGCCGCGCCCCGCATCGTCCGGTGGACATTCGTCCCCGTGCTGCAATTCTCCCATTCCGCGGAAAAAGCCGGAACCCGGTTCCTTTATCTTGTAGCAGCACCCAGCCCACTCGTCACTCGTCACTCGTCACTCGTCACTTCCCATGAAAGCTCTCCTCCTCGCCGCCATCCTCCCCGCGGTCGCCGCCGCGCAGGCCGTCGTCCCCGAGCCGCCCGTTCCCCCGCCGGAACCGCCGCGCCCCTGGATCGAGGTCCCCCTCGAAAACACGGACAAGCCCTGCACCGTCGACGCGCTCGACATCGACGCGAAGGTCGACGGCCTCCACGCCCGCGTCTCCACGACCATCACCATCCGCAACCCCAACGCGCGCCCCATCTCCGCGCCGCTCGCCTTCCCTCTCCCAGACGGCGCCACGGTCTGCGGCTACGCGCTCGAAATCAACGGCGCGATGGTCGACGGCGTCGTCGTCCCCAAGGAGAAGGCCCGCGTCGCGTTCGAGACCGAGCAGCGCCGCGGCGTCGACCCCGGCCTCGTCGAGGCCGTGAAGGGCAACGTCTACCGCACCCGCGTCTACCCCGTGCCCGCGAACGGCACCCGCCGCGTCCGCGTGGACTACGTCGCGCCGATCGGCCGCATCGCCAACGACGGCGCCGCCGACCTCGCGCTGCCCTCCCTGCCCGCGCCGCTTGCGCGCCGTTCGATGAACCTCGAGGTCGCCGACTGGACCACGACCTCGAGCCCCTTCGTCTTGCGCACCGGCGACGGCGAATCCGCGCCCGTCCGCTTCGAGATGTCGCGCCGCTTCTGGCGCAGCTCCTTCGCCGACACCAACGTCGCCGCCGGCGCGAAGCTCTTCGTCGGATTCCCCTACACGAGCGGCTCGCCCGCCATCGAGCGCGCGCCCGACGGCACGGTGTGGTTCTGCGCTGCCGTCGGACGGGCCGGCGGTCCCCCCTTCCGCCTGGAGGAGCCAGCAGCCGCGGGCGCGGGCCTGTCCTCCTTCACCGTCTTCTGGGACGCATCCGCCAGCCGCGGGGGCGACCACGCCGCCGACCTGAAGGCGCTCCTCGCGCTCGCGCCGGACGGCGCGGCGGGCCCCTTCCGCCTCGTCGTCTTTCGCAACGCCCCCGAACCGGCCCGGACCTTCGACACCGTCGCCGCGCTCGTCGACGCGATCCTGTGCACCCCCTACGACGGCGGCACGGACTTCGCCGCGCTCGCCCCCGCGCTCGCCGCGACCGAGGGGCCGGTGCTCCTCTTCTCCGACGGTCTCGACACGCTCTCCGGCAAGCCGATCGACTTCGGCGGCCGGAAGGACGTCGCCGCGTTCGTCTCCGGCGCCGAGCGCGACGTCGAGTCGCTCCGCCAGGCCTGCGGCGGTCTCGTCTTCGACACCGCCGAGCCCGTCTCCCTCTCCCTCCGCGACGGCGCCCTCGTCGCCGCCGGCGCGTCCTACGTCGCCGGGTTCGAGGGAACCGGCGTCGCCGACGTCCAGGGCGTCGGCCCGTTCGAGAAGGACCGCGGCGTCCTGATCGGCCGCCTCGTCGCCGACGAGACCGAGCTCCGCATCCGCGTCCGCGACGCGCGCGGCGAAACCCTCTCCGCGCCGGTCAAGCTCGCGAAGAACCGCGCCGTCACCGGCTCCACCCTCGCCACCGCGTGGGCGGCGATGCGCGTGCAGCAGCTCGCGCCGCGCGCGGACGACAACGCCGACGAGCTCCTCGCCATCGGCCGCCGCTTCGGCGTCGCGAGCCCGGCGACCTCGCTCCTCGTCCTCGAATCGCTCGACCAGTGGCTGCGCCACGACATCGAGCCGCCCGAATCGCTCCCGCAGATGCGCGAGCAGTGGCTCCTCGCCAAGAAGAACCGTCCCGGCGAAGACCCCGAGGCCAAGGCCGCCCGCCACCTCGAGATGCTCAAGGGCCTCTGGAAGCAGCGGATGGAGTGGTGGGCCACCGACTTCTCCAAG
>CAMNDA010000050.1 GCA_946534745.1 uncultured Verrucomicrobiota bacterium
CTCGAACGCCGCCGCGAACTACTTCCCCGACTCGGCGTACTAGCGCGCGAAAAATTCGCTTGCATTCCGGGGGGGCATTTGATACCTTGCACCCCCGTCGCCGCGTATGCGGGGACGACTTCGAAATCCGGCGGGGTGTAGCGCAGCCTGGCTAGCGCGCTTGCTTGGGGTGCAAGAGGTCTCGAGTTCAAATCTCGACACCCCGACCATTTTCGAGGTTCTCCGGAAAACGGCGCCGGAAGGCGCCGGTTTTTTTACCAACCCCCCCGGCCGGGCGACCGGCCGCCAAACCCCGAGGTTTGCAAATTGGCGGACTTCCTGAAGTTTGAAGGCGTGACGAAGCGGTTCGGCCCCCTGAAGGCGGTCGACAACGTCACGTTCGGCGTGGAGAAGGGCGAGTTCTTCTCGCTCCTGGGCCCCAGCGGCTGCGGCAAGACGACGCTGCTGCGCATGCTGGCCGGCTTCGAGCAGCCCGACGCGGGCCGCATCCTCCTGGACGGGAAGGACATCACGCGCCTTCCCCCGGATCGGCGCCAGGTCAACACGGTCTTCCAGAACTACGCGCTCTTCCCCCACCTCTCGCTTCGGGACAACATCGCCTTCGGCCTGCGCCTGCGCCGCCTCCCGAAGGCGGAGATCGCCGAGCGCGTCGACGAGATGCTCGACCTCGTCCAGCTGCGCGACCAGGCGGAGAAGAAGCCCACGCAGATCTCCGGCGGCCAGAAGCAGCGCGTCGCCATCGCCCGCGCGCTCGTCCTCAAGCCCGAGGTGCTGCTCCTCGACGAGCCGCTCGCCGCGCTCGACCTGAAGCTGCGGCAGCACATGCAGATCGAGCTGGACAACATCCACGACCGCGTCGGCATCACCTTCCTCTACGTCACGCACGACCAGGGCGAGGCGATGTCGCTCGCCGACCACATCGCCGTGATGAACCACGGCCGCGTCGAGCAGCTCGACCCGCCCGCCAAGATCTACGAGGCGCCTCGCACGTCGTTCGTCGCCGCGTTCATCGGCGACACCAACTTCTTCGAGGGCACCGTCTCTCGCCTCGTCGACTCCGACTACTGCGAGGTCACCGTCGAGGACCTCGGCACGATCCGCTGCTGGAACGACAAGCACATCAAGGTCGGCGCCAAGGTCTACCTCTCGGTCCGCCCCGAGAAGATGCACCTCACGCACGAGAGGCCCGCCGATCTGCACGAGGGCAAGGTGAACGTCTTCCCCGTCACGGTCTACCAGAAGGTCTACCAGGGCGCCTACACCCGCTTCTGGGTGCGCCACGGCGAGAGCGCCGACGACTGCTGGGAGCTCTCCGTCCTCCAGACGCACAGCCGGTACCTGCTCGACACGCGCCCGATCACCTGGGACGACGAGGTCTGGCTCTCGTGGCACGCCGACGACGGCTACATGCTCGAGAACTACGACGAGCGCGACGAGACCCTGCTCAACCACCCGACCGAGGGCCCCGAGGCGGCCGACGCCGCCGCCGGGGAGCCCGCGCCCGCGGAGGCGAAGGAGGACGGCGATGGGCGCGCCGAATAGCGCCGCGCCCGCGCCCGCGGAGCCCCCCGCGGCGGCCCCCGCGCCCGCGCGCCGGTCCCTTTGGGCCCGCGTCCGCCACCACGGCGGCGAGCTCGCGCTCACCGCGCCGTCGTTCCTCTGGATGACGGTCTTCTTCGTCGTCCCGACGGTCCTCGTCTTCCTCCTCACGTTCCGCCCGACGGCGCTCGACGGCGGCGTCGGCGAGGGCTGGACGCTCCAGACCTGGAGGACGATCTCCAACCCGAACTATCCGGCGATCGTCTGGCGCACGGTCTGGCTCTCGTTCCTCGCGACGTTCCTCTGCATCGCCATCGCGCTGCCGTGCGCCTTCGCGATGGCGCGCATCAAGCCGAAGTGGCGCTCGACGTTCGTCGGCCTCGTCATCCTGCCGTTCTGGACGAGCTTCCTCATCCGCGTGTTCGCGTGGCGCATGCTGCTGCACCCGGAGGGGTTCCTCTCCCAGGTCTTCCACCGGACCTACTCGATCTTCGGCTGGCAGTTCCACTTCCTCGAGCCGTCGACGACGCTGCTCTACAACGCCTTCGCCGTGCTGCTCGTGATGGTCTACACCTACCTGCCCTTCGCCATCCTGCCGCTCTACGCGGCCGCGGAGAAGTTCGACTTCAGCCTCGTCGAGGCCGCGCTCGACCTCGGCGCCAAGCCGGGCCGCGCCTTCCTGCGCATCTTCGTGCCGGGCGTGCGCGCGGGCATCGTCTCCGCCGTGATGATGGTGCTCATCCCCGCGCTCGGGTCCTACGTCATCCCCGACATGGTCGGCGGCAAGGACAGCGAGATGATCGGCAACAAGATCTACCAGCGCGCGATCCCCGACCGCAACCTCCCGCACGCCAGCGCCCTCTCCGCGCTGCTGATGCTCGGCGTGCTGCTGCCGCCCGGGCTCGCCTGGCTCGCCACGCGGAAGCGCCACATCGGCGCCGTCGAGACCGACGTCGTCTCGTCGCTCGACCGTCCCGTCAACCTCGGAAACAGCGGCGGCCGCCGCCGCGCCGCCGCGGGAGGACGCGCATGAAACGCCTGCAACGCCGCTCCCTCGCGACCTTCTGGACGGTCCTGCTCTTCTTCTACGTCCCGATCGTCGTGCTCGTCGTCAACTCCTTCAACGCGTCGCGCTTCAGCGGCGCGTGGAAGGGCTTCACCTTCAAGTGGTACCGGCTGCTCTTCAACGACCGCGAGATCTGGCACGCGCTCGGCAACACGATGCAGGTGGCGGTCGGAGCCACGTTCGCCGCGGTCGTCCTGGGCACGCTCGCCGCGCTGGCGCTGAGCAAGTGGAAGGGCCGCATCCAGTCGGCGCACTACGGCCTGCTCTACACGCACCTGGTGCTGCCCGACATCCTGATGGGCATCTCGCTGCTGCTCTTCTTCATCTCGATCGGGCTCAAGCAGGGGCTCTTCACCGTCTTCCTCGCGCACACCACGTTCTGCGTGAGCTACGTCGCGATGGCCGTGCTCGGGCGCCTCGAGGACTTCGACAACAACCTCCTGGAGGCCGCGCGCGACCTCGGCGCGAACCCGTGGCAGACGTTCTGGAAGGTGCAGTTCCCGCTGCTGCTGCCGGGCATCGTCGCCGGCGGGCTGCTCTCCTTCACGCTCTCGATCGACGACTTCGTGATCACGTTCTTCGTCTCGGGCACGGGCTCCGACACGCTCCCGGTGAAGATCTACGGGATGATCAAGCGCAGCCCGAACCTGCCGGAGATCAACGCGCTCTCGACGCTGATGATGTGCGTGACGATCCTCGCGGTCGTGGCCTCGCGGATGATGCAGGGCCGCAAGGGGCCGCAGGCCTCCACCGGCTCCGCCAAGGCCGCCTCGGTCGCCGCCCGCCAGGAGAACCAGGGCGGCCGCGTCCGCCGCGGCTGAGGAGAACCGGAAGGCGATGGGACTTCCGGTCCAGACGGTCCTGGTCACGGGCGGGAAGGGGATGCTCGCCCGCACGCTCGCGCGCGTCCTCGCGCGCGACTGCGCCGTCGTGCCCTCCGACCTGCCCGAGACGGACGTCACCGATGCGGCCGCCGTCGAGGCGGCGATCGCGGCGGCCGCGCCGGACGCCGTCGTGCACTGCGCCGCGATGACCGCGGTCGACCGCTGCGAGACGGAGCGCGACCTGGCCTTCCGCGTGAACCGCGACGGCACCGCCAACGTGGCGCGCGCCTGCGCGCGGGCCGGCGTGCGGCTCCTCGCGATCTCCACCGACTACGTCTTCGACGGCGACCTGGACCGCCCGTACCGCGAGAGCGACCCCGCGACCGGCGGCCGCACCGTCTACGGGCAGAGCAAGTTCGCGGGCGAGGAGGCCGTGCGGGCGCTTTGCCCGGA
>CAMNDA010000051.1 GCA_946534745.1 uncultured Verrucomicrobiota bacterium
CGCCTGGACGTCGCCGACCTCGATGCCTTCGGCCGTCGCCGTCAGCGTCACGTTCTTGCCGTCGCCGTTCGCGTAGACCTTCGTCGCCGCAATCTGGCCGCCGGCCGTCACCTCGACGTTGCCCGACTTGGCCTCAAGACCATTGATGGTAAGCGCCTTCGTGTTGCTGACGGTCACGTTGCCGGCCGCCCCCTGAAGCGCATCGACGGAAAGATTGTTGAGAGCGATCGCGGCCTCCTCTGCGTCGAGAACGGCCGTCCCGGCGGTCACGGACGTGTCGGAAAGGCCGGCGTTCGACTTGAAGGTAAGCGTCTGGCCCGCGGCGGAAATCGAATCGGCCGTAACCGTTCCGTCCAGCTTTCCGGCGCCCTGGATGACGAGTGAGCCCTTTGCGTTAACGGACGCCGTGGAGCCGAGTTCCAGCGAGCCGACGGTGAGACCCTTGCCCTCGACGCCGCTCAGGGTTCCGGACGCCTTTGCGGCGCCCGTGACCGATTCGGCCGTGATGGAGCCGGCGCTCTGGTCGATTTCCTTGATGGACTTCGCTACGAGCATGGCGGTGGAACCGTTCTGCGTCACCTTGGCGTCGACATTCCCCGCCGTCTCGACATTGCCGCCGGTCTGCGTGAAGTCTGAGCCGGAAATGCCGCCCGAAGCATTGACGTCTCCGCCGGCGATCGTAACATTGTCTCCGAAAACCACGTTGGCGGCCTTGAGGGCGGACCCGGCACCGGTTTCTCCGACGAACGTGATCGTTGCTCCATTGTCCGAAGAGGAGAGGTTGAACGTCGCGCCAGCGGACATCCCGGATGTGGCGATGACCGTCGCGCCGTCCGCGGCCCCAGAAACGGATGTGCCGATCAGGATGGTGAATTCGGATCCCTTGGCCCCGTTGGCCGTGACGGCCGCCTTCACATCGGACGCTTTAAGGTCGCTGTCGAAACTGAGGCTGCCCATCGCGGCGGCGACGAGGCCGTTCACGTTGACGCTGGCGTCCGAACCGAACAGGATTCCGTTGGGATTGAGGATGTAGACCTTGTCGCCCGTGAGGGTGCCGAGAATGTCAGACCGGACGTTGCCCGTCACCTTGTTGACGGCCGTTCCGGAGCCCGTGAAGTTCACCGTGTATCCGCTTCCAATACTGAAATCGGACCAGTTTCGGGAGGCGTGGGAGAGGTTGATCTCCGTGTCGTTCGCGCCCCAGGTCGCGTCCCATCCGTCGGGAACCGGCAGGTTGGCGCCGGCCCGCGCGCCTTGCGGCAGGGCGAAGGCGAAGAGCGTCGCCGCGAGGGCCATCGCGCGGCGGAAGCCGCGGCGGAGCTTCTCCCGCTTCTCCTCGGTGGAGTAGATGCCGCGGATGCGGAGCAGGTCGTAAAAGGCGAGGAACGGGGTGTTCTGGTCGATGTTTTTCATGGTCGGAAGGTCTCGAGTCGAAGGTTCGGAAGTTCGAAATGGTTCAGGTCCGGAAGTCCGCTAGAACTGGAGCTGGAGGGAAACGTGGCCGGCGCCGTAGCGCTTGGTCTCGTATTCGTCTTTGTACCTGAGCGGAACGCCCCAGTCGAAGCGGAACTGGGACCATTCGTCGGCCGCGATGCGGAGGCCCAGGCCGAGGCTCGCGAGGAATTCGTCGTCGTCCTCGCCCTTCGTGGGCGAGTCCTTCAGTTTGTAGTATCCGCAGTCGAAGAACCCGATCAGCTGGACGCGGTCCCAGCCGTTTTTCTCGCCGCGCGTTGTCCACGTGTCGCCCCAGTGGAGCAGACGGTCGAAAACACCGACGTAGATGGGCGTGCGGAGCTCCAGCGTGGCGTTGAATCCGGTGTCGCCGAGGAACTCCCGCTCCTTGTAGCCGCGGACGCCGTTGTGGCCGCCGACCCCGAATTGCTCGGCCCCGACGAGTGCCTCGGACGCGAACTGGCTGTCGAGGCGGGCGAAGAGCATCCAAAGGCCCTCCGCGGCGGCGTTCTCCCAGTCGCCGAGAAGCTGGATGCGGGCGGCCTGGGCGCGGAGAAGCGCGTAGTTCTCCTCCTCGATCGCCTGGCGGTACCACTGCAGTTCGTCCTTGCTCGACCCCCCGACGTTGTAGACGCCTTCGAGGGTGAGGTAGTTGCGGCCGCCCCAGGTGTCGATGGCCTTGTCGGAGTAGACGAGGGCGAGGGAGAGGGGGAGGATCTCGTAACCATCGCCGTCCTTGCCCATCTTCCACTCGGTCCCGTCAATCACAAGGGCCGACTCGACATAGCGATATGTGACACCGGCGGAGAGCCCCCATGTGGAGCGGCCCGTGTCAAGAAGCGTACGAGACAGCTGGAAACCGCCGAAGTAGCCGGTGCCCTCGACGTCGATCGTGGGGACGACGTCGTCCTGGCTCACGTCGGTGTAGCCGCCGTGGAGCGTGAGGTTGACCCCGCTCTCCCAGAGGTCGGGCGCATAATAGCTGCCAGCGACGCCCCAGAGGGAACCGCCGAGCGAGACGTTTCCGTTCACCGTCAGGGCGTGGTCCGCCTTCCAGAGGTTCAGGTGCTGGAGCGTGCCGCGGGCCATCCACTGGTCCGTTCCGGGCATCGAACCGAAGTTGTCGAGGGCGACGAGGCCGTGAACCGGAATCCGGGTCTTCTCCGTGAGCGTGACGTTCATGTTGACGCCGCGGTTCCTCTGCGCGGGCGTTCCGTCCTCGTAGACGTAGTCGAAGTTTTCGGTCGGAACGAAGGCGATGTTGGCCGTCTCGATGTCGGGGTGCCCGTTGAGCTCGCGGAAGCGGTCGTTCACGACGTTGAAGTTGAACGGCGAGCCGTTGGTGTGGGTGTTCGAGATGGAGTCCACGGCGGCGCCGCGCTCGAAGCGGCGGAGCACCTGCCCCTCCCCGAAGACGTGGTCGTTGTCCGGCGTTTCGCCGAAGTCGACCACCACATTGTGGATGCGCCCCTTGTCGACGAGGATCTCGGTCACATCGTCCTTCTCGACGACCTGGAAACCGGCCAGGTAGAAACCGCCCTCGACGGCGGCTTCGAGGGCTTTCGTGACGGGATCGTCGGACCCGGGACGGAACGCGTCGAGCAGGGGGACGCCGTTCACTTCGGTGCCGACGAGCCAGCAGAGGTCGCCCCGGAACTGGACGCCGCGGCGCTTCTCGATCGGGGCAAGTTTCGCCTTCGCCTGTTCGAGGGAAACGGCGTGCACCCGGGTACGGCTCCGCGCGGGGAAGACGCGGAAGTATTCCCGGTTCGCGGCGTCGAGCTCGTTCTCCGCGTCGTAGAGCAGTTTGCGGGCGTTGGCGGCGGACTTCTTCGCGTCCTCCTTGGACGGGATTTTCGAACCGGGCGCCACGCCGGCCTTGCGCCAGGCGTCCGCGAGTTCGCGGTCCGGGACGGCGGCGGCTTCGCGGGCGGCGGAGAGGGCTTTCGCCTTCGCGGCCGAATCGGCTTTCGCGTCGGCGAGCGCCTTCTCCGCT
>CAMNDA010000052.1 GCA_946534745.1 uncultured Verrucomicrobiota bacterium
GCTCCAGCCGCCGTGCGGGCGGAGCCAGCGCGCGGCGCCCTCGCCGCCGGCGGAGGACGCGCCGCCGGAAGCGGCGCCGCGCGCCGCGCGGGCGCGGGCGACGGCATTGCGCAGCTGCGTGTCGCGGTCGCGCCACGCGGCGACGAACGGGTGGTCCGAGGGCGCGCCGGAGAGCAGCGCGTCGAGCGCCGCGAGGTCGGCGGCCCTCAGGTTGCCTTCGGCCGCGGCGCGCAGCTCCTCCGCCGACATCGGCGGCGGTGCGCCGAAGGCGAAGGAGGGAAGGGTCGAGGCGAAGTATTCGTACATGGTCGGACGGTCGGATGGTCACACGGTCGGACGGTCACACGGTCGGACGAACCGACGGACTACTTTCCGAAGGCGAGCTTGGCGAGGGAGGGGCGGACGACGCGGGAGAGCGCCTCCATCACGGCCTCGTCGGTGAAGTCGTGCTCGACGCGGCCGCCGTCGAGGAGGACGCGGACGCCGGCCGTGACGTCGGAGTCGGGGGCGATCTTCAGGCCCTTGCCGACCTCGTCGGCGAGGCGGGCGCGGGCGTATTCCGAAAGGGCCTCGGCCTGGTCCTCCGGGACGCGCAGCTCGGCGGCGCCGCCGGCGGACTTCGCGGCCATCTCGACGTAGCGCTGGAGGAACGCGGGATCGGCGAGCGCGGCGCGGACGTCCTTGAGCAGCACGCGCTCGAGCGTATCCTGGATCGCGGAGCCGACCTGGAGCCGGACGTCGCGCGCGGCCTGCTGCAGCGACTGCTCCGCGCGGGACTGGAGCGTGGCGGCGTCCGCCTCCGCGGCGGCGCGGAGCCCGGCGGCCCTCTTCTCGGCCTCGGCGACGATCCCGGCGGCCTTTTTCTCCGCTTCGGCGACGATCTCGGCGGCGCGGGCCTCGGCCTTCGCGACGCCTTCGGACTGGATCCTGTCGAGCAGCGACTGCAGTTCTTCTGCCATGGGAAATCTCCTTGCGCTCCCGCGGCCGCGGGAACGGCGATGCATTCTGCCACAACCGCGGCCCGATTTCAACCGAAAAGCGGGAGGCGGGCGAACATCATTCCCCGCGTTCCGCCGCCTCGCGCGCCTCGCGGTAGGAGCGGCGAAAGAACTTCGTCCATTCCGTCTGCAGATCGGTCGGCGAAAGACCTTTGAGCATCGCCTTATCCCGGCGCGCGGCGGTGACGTTGGCCGCGTTCACCGCGTAGGGCTCGTCGGGCATCCGCTCGAGCAGGCGCATCGCCTCCGGGCACGCCTCGGGCCCGCCGTGCGCGAGGATCGCGCGCCACGCGGCGCGGAGCTCCTCGCCCGAGTCCATGCACATCGCGCGGACGAACGAGCGCAGGAACGAAAAATGCGCGGCGGTCCAGCGCGGCTCGTAGGCGAACGCCCCCGCGAGCTCGTAGGCGTCCACGGCCGGGTCCAGGAGGTCGTCGCTCGTCGTGCCGGCGCGCGCCTTCGCGCGTGCGTCGATCGCGGGGTTCGTCGCGTCCGGATAGAAGTCGCGCCGGATCGGCAGGCGGCGCAGCGCGCGCCTCTCCGGTCCGCCCGGCGTGCCGGGCCGGCCGTTCCAGAGCCTCTGCCCATCTTCCGAGAGAACAAACTCGATGAAGCGCACGCCGAGCTCTCGGTGGTCCGCGCCACGCAGGAGCGAGATGGGGTCGCCCGAGATCGACGAGCCGCCGCGCGGCGTAACGTAGAGGAGGCGCTCGACGCCCTCCGCGGTGCGCGTCGTCTCCGCCTGGACGCGGCCGTAGAAGTCGATGCAGACGCCCGCCGCGGCGTCGCCCGCGGAGACGTCCTGCGGCGGCTTGCCCGCGGCGTCGGTGAAGTAGCGCGCGTTCGCGCCGATGCGCTGCAGAAGGCGGATGCCCGCGAGCCAGCCGTCCTCCACCGCGGTTTGGTAGTCGGGTGGTCGGGTGGTCGGGTGGTCGGGTGGCCGGGCGTCGCATTGTGCATTCTGCATTGTGCATTCTGCATTTGCGAAGGGCGGCTCGCGCCCTTCCGCGATGGCGCGCTCGTTCGCCTCGATCGCCTCCGGCGCGAAGCCGGCGGCGAGGACATGGTCGCGCATCGTCGAGTGGAGGATCATCTCGAAGGCCTTGGCGATGGAGCCGGACTTCGTGGGGTCGGTGACGGCGACCTGGCCGACGAGCCGCGGGTCCGCGAGGTCGCGCCACGCGCGCGGCTGGCGCGCGGTGCCGTCGGCGTTCGTGACGCCGAGCTCGACGAGCCGGTCGGGGTTGGCGCAGATGCCGAAGCCGGAGAGCACCGCGGAGAAGAAGGCCTTGCCGCGCCAGACCTCGCCGCCGAGCCCCTCGGGGATCATCGTGGCGCCGTCGGCGTCCTCGAAGAGGCCGGCGGGGACCTCGCCCACGGGCCACGGCGGGACGGTGAGGCCCTGCGCCTCGGCGGCGCCGTGGTCGTAGGTGCCGCCGCCGAAGAAGACGTCGATCTTGCAGCCGAAGTCGGCGGGGTCGTCGTGCGCGCGGAAGGCGTCCCACGCCGCGGCCTGCTCCGGCTCCTCCGGGCGGCGCGCGGCGAGCGCGGCGTCCGCGGCGGGGACGCCCTCGCGTCGCGCCCACGCGCGGAACGCGGCGGCGTACTCGCCCTGAAGGTAGCGCATGATCTCGGTCGTGCCGCCGATGTTGCGCCAGTCGATCTGCACGGGGCGGCCGTATCGCGCGGCGTGCCATCTCGAGAAGCCGCGGGCGAACTCCTCGCGGATCGAGGCAATGTGCGGCGAGACGACGACGAGAACCGGGTCTCCCTCGCGCCACTCGCCCGCGTCGCGCGCGGGGCGCAGGAGGAACGGCAGCGCGCACACGAGCGCGGCGGCGAGGAGGATGGAGGCGTTCTTGATCATGGCGGGCGCCGGTCGGCGGAGCGGCGCCCATCCTAGCAGAAACCCCGTCGCGGCGTCCAGCGCCCCTCCGCGCGGATTTGCGCGGCGCGGCGGGGTCTGCTAGAATCCGCCGCCGCCATGAGCGCCACGCCCGTCACCGAAACCCGCTTTCTCCGGCTCGACCTGCCGGACGGGGGGCTCCGCCTCGAGAAGGGCGGCGTCCTCCGCCAGGTGGACGTCGCCTACGAGACGTGCGGCGAGCTCTCGCCCGAGCGCGACAACGTCGTGTTCGTCTGCCACGCGCTCACGGGCGACGCCCACGTCGCCGGCCGCCACGAGGGCGACGACCGCGACACCGGCTGGTGGGCCGGCATGGCCTGCCCCGGCGGCGGCATCGACACGGACCGCTTCTTCGTCGTCTGCGCCAACATCCTCGGCGGCTGCATGGGCACGACCGGCCCCTCGTCGATCGACCCGGAGACCGGCGAGCCCTACGGCTCGCGCTTCCCGGAGATCACCGTCGCGGACATCGTCGACGTGCACCGCATGCTCCTGCGCCAGCTCGGCTTCGAGCGCATCTACGCCGTCGTCGGCGGCTCGTTCGGCGGCATGCAGGCGCTCGAGATGGCGCGCCGCCACCCGGACTTCGTCGACAAGGCCGTCTGCATCGCGACCGGCGCCTCGCTCTCCACGCAGGCGCTCGCCTTCGACGTCGTCGGCCGCAACGCGATCGAGCAGGACCCGGCCTTCAACGGCGGCGACTTCTATGGCGGCCCGCGCCCCGACGCCGGCCTCGCGCAGGCGCGCGAGCTGGCGCACATCACCTACCTCTCCGGCGAGATGATGAAGAAGAAGTTCGGGCGCCGCCGCCGCGAGCTCGCGGCCGCGGAGCGCGCCGCGGCCGCGGCGGGCGACGCGAGGGCGCCGGGACCCGTGCACTCGATCTTCGAGGTGGAGTCCTACCTCCGCCACCAGGGGCACAAGTTCATCGGGCGCTTCGACGCCAACTCCTACCTGCGCATCAGCGGCGCGATGGACGAGTTCGACCTCGCGGCCGGGCGCGCCTCGCTCGCCGAGGCGCTCGATCCGGTGAAGGCGAAGGTGCTCGTCGTCGCGCTCAACGGCGACTGGCTCTTCCTGCCGCGCCAGTCCGAGTCGATCGTCCGCGCGCTCGCGACCGCGCGCAAGGACGTCTCCTACTTCTGCCTCGACGCGCCGTCCGGCCACGACTCGTTCCTCATCCACATCGAGGAGCTCTCCCGCGTCGTGGCGGGGTTCCTCACGCGCCTGCCGGTGCGCCCGCCCGCGGACATCGACGCCGACCACCGCCGCGACTACGACGCGCTCGTGGGGCTCGTTCCGCAGAGCGCGCGCACGGTGCTGGACATCGCGTGCGGCGACGGCACGCTCCTGAACTACTTCGCCGAGAGCCGCCCGTGGGCGGACTGCACCGGGATCGACGTCTCGGTCGAGAGCGGCGCGAAGACGCTCGCGGCGGGGCACAACGTGATCCGCGCGGACGTGGACGGCGGGCTCGCGCGCATCCCGGACGACTCGTTCGACTGCGCGATCCTCTCCGAGTCGCTCCAGGTGATGCGGCGCCCGGACCGCGTCCTCTCGGAACTGCTGCGCATCGCGCCGGTGGGGCTCGTCTCGTTCCCGAACTTCGGGATGTGGAAGATCCCGGCGGAGCTGGTCTTCCGCGGGCGGATGCCGGTCACGAAGCGCCTGCCCTGGCAGTGGTACGACACGCCGAACATCCACCTGTGCACCGTGAAGGACTTCCTCGACCTCTGCCGCGCCAAGGGAATCAGGGTCGACAAGGTCGTCTACTTCTCGACGCTGCTCTCCTCGCGCATCCTCCGCGCCCTCGGCGCCCGCAGCCTCGGCACCTCGCGCGTCCTGGTGAAGATCCGGCGATAGTCGGAGGCCCGGTCCGCGCATCGGGTGGGGCGAGGCGTCCCCGCCGAGCCGCAGCGGCCGGCAGGGGCGCTATCGCGCGCGGTACGACACGCCCCGCGCGCCGGCCGGGAGCCATTCGAGCCGCACGTCGTCGGTGCCGCCCGCGAGGCGGAAGACGGCCGGCTCCGCGCCGGGGGTGAACTCCGGCAGCGCGGCCTCCGCGTGGCGGGGTGCGGACCCC
>CAMNDA010000053.1 GCA_946534745.1 uncultured Verrucomicrobiota bacterium
CCCGACCGGGTCGGCGAGGCGCGGCTCCTCGGCGTCCGCGGGGCGGACGACGAAGCGCGCCCCGAGCTCCGCGAGGATCCTCGCGCGCCGCGGCGAGGCCGAGGCGAGGACGAGGCGCGGCGCCGCGGCGCCCGGGGCGGGGCGGGCGGCGGCGGGGTCGGGAGACGGTCCGGACATCGCGGTACGGCGGCTAGAGGACCTCCTCCGGATCGTCCGGCGGGATCTGGAGGATGCGCGCCGCGTCGGCGGCGATGCGCGCGAAGACGGGCGCGGCGCACACGCCGCCGTCGGTGCGCGGCTTCGGCGTCGCCTCGCACGTCACGAGGATCGTGAGCCGCGGGTCCGTCGCGGGGAAGAACCCGACGAACGTCCCGCGGTAGTCGGTCGTGGAGTAGCGGCCGTTCTCGACCATCTGCGCGGTGCCGGTCTTGCCGGCGACGGTGTACCCCGGGACGTGCGCGCGGCGCGCGGTGCCCTCGCGCGAGACGACGGCGCGAAGCATCTCCGCGACCTGGCGCGCGGTTCGCTCCGAGCAGGGGCGGCCGACGACCTGCGGGGGGAAGTTCGTGAGGACGGTTCCGTCCGGCCGGCCGACGGCGTTCACGAGGATGGGCCGCATCAGCAGGCCGCCGTTCGCGATGGCGCTGTAGGCGGTCGCGAGCTGGATCGCGGTGGCGGTCATCCCCTGCCCCATCGAGATGCGGATGTTGTTGAGCTCCGAGCCGTCGCCGATCGTCTGGCCCGCGCTCTCGCCGAGGAGCGGCAGGCCCGTGCGCCGCCCGAAGCCGAACGCCTTGAGGTGCGCCTGCTGCCGGGCCTTGCCGAGCATCATCCCCAGGCGCGAGGCGCCGCGGTTGGAGCTCCACGCGAGCATCTGGGCGACGGTGAGCTCGCTCTGCCCGTGCGTGTGGTCCCGGAGCGGGCGGCCGCAGTAGAGGCCGGGGGAGACGTCGAGGAGCGTGTCGGGCGTCACGAGGCCTTCGTCGATCGCGGCGGCGGCGGCGAAGGTCTTCATCACGGAGCCCGGCTCGTAGACCGTGGAGATCGCGCGGTTGCTCTGCTCGTCCGGCGTCGACGAGCCGAAGGCCGCGACCTCGAAGTTCGGGCGCGAGGCCATCGCGAGGATCTCGCCCGTGCGGCAGTCCTGGACGACGGCCCACGCGGCGCGCGGGGGAAGCGCGTTCGTCATCGCCTCGTCCAGCGCGTCCTCGACGGCGAGCTGGACGTCGAGGTCGATCGAGAGGATCAGGTCGTTGCCGTCGACGGGGTCGCGCGAGCCGCGCGGCCGCGAGGCGATGGCCCCGCCCAGCGAGGTGGCGTCGGCCGCGGCGTAGCCCGGCCGGCCGCGCAGGATGGCGTCGCAGGTCCGCTCGAGCCCGGCGAGGGGCTGCTCGATCGAATTGACGAATCCGACGCCGTGGCAGAACGCCGCCCCCTGCGGGTAGATCCGCCGGATGACGGGGTCCTTCCGCGTGCACCGCCGCACGGCGGGGTTCGTCGCGAGCAGGTCCGCGACGGCCCGGTCGGAGGTCTCCCCGATCGGAAAGTAGCGCTTCAGCCGGACCCGGCCCTTCGCGTCGACGAACGTCGAGTTGGTCGAGACGAGGGCGTTGTAGACGCGCTCGCGGTCGAAGGCGCCGCTGCCGGCGAGCGTGCGGTAGGCGGCGAGGCGCGCCGCCTCGTCCGGCACCGCGAGCGGGTCGACCGCGACCTTCCACTGCGGGAACGACTCGGCCAGCGGATGGCGCCGCCCGTGGCGGTCGTAGATGCCGCCGCGCGTCGCGGAGAGGATGTTCGTCACGACGCCCGGCACGACGATCCGGTCGGGGTCCGGGTGCAGCTGCGCCTGGACGAGCTTGCGCGTGACGACGGCGAATGCGCCCGCGAGCGCGAGCGCGACGACGGCGAACCGCACGCCGGGGCGGGCGAACCATCGCCCGCAGGCTTCGAGGGGCCGGGGCATCTGCATCGCGGACCTCCCGGGCTAGCGGTTGGCGGCGTAGGCGGTTCCGGTCGCGGCGACGGCGCCCGCGGGGCGCGCGCCGCCTCCGCGCATCGCGACACGCTGGCGGTTCGACGGAACGTTCATCACGATCCCGTTCCGCAGCAGCCGGTCGCGGAGCTTGTCGGAGGAACGCTCGTCGTCCCACTTCGCCGTCTCGCGCTTGAAGTCCTCCTCGAGGGCGCGGGCGCGCGCCTCCTCGCGCACGATGGCGTCCGCGAGCGATTCGTTGGAGTGGTGGACGAGCATGTACGCGACCGCGACGAGCGCGAGCAGGATGACGAACGCCGCGCCCTTCATCGTGAGCGCGACGGTGTGCTGGCGCGTGTTCCAGGGCTTGTTGCGGTTGGTGTACTTCCGGCGGGAGGGCGGGCGGCGCTTCTTCATGTCGGGATGGGAGAGGTGGAAGGGTGAAAAGTGACGAGTGACGAGTGACGAGTGACGAGTGGCGAGCGGCAGCATTCAGCATTCGGCATTGCGCGTCGCGGGAGCGACGCGCTCGACGGCGCGGAGCTTGGCGGAGCGCGCGCGCGGGTTCGCGGCGCATTCGGCCTCGGACGGGGCGACGGGGCGGCGCAGGAGGCGGCGGACCGGGGGCTCGGCGCCCTCGCGGCGCGACCCGCCCTGCGGGAGCGAGACCTCGCGGCCCTCGTGCTCGGCGAACGCGCGCTTCACGGCGCGGTCCTCGAGCGAGTGGAACGTGATCACGGCCATGCGCCCGCCCTCGGCGAGGAGCGGCAGCGCCGCCTCGAGCGCGGCGGCGACCTGGTCGAGCTCGCCGTTCACCGCGATGCGCAGCGCCTGGAAGGTCCGCGTGGCGGGGTGGCGCGCGGCGCCGCGGCGGCCGCCGAGCGCCCGCTCCACGGTCGCGGCGAGGCGCGCGGTCGTCTCGATCGGCGCCTTCGCCTGCTCCGCGAGGATCGCGCGGGCGACG
>CAMNDA010000054.1 GCA_946534745.1 uncultured Verrucomicrobiota bacterium
CCTCCGCCACTCGTCACTCGTCACTCGTCACTCGTCACTCCGGCGAGCCGCCGGAGGCGGCGCGCCGGCCCTGGTACTCCACCTGGTACTCCTACCACCAGAACGTCACCGCGGACGCCGTCGTCGCGGAGGCGCGCGCGGCGCGGAGGCTCGGCATGCGCGGGCTGCTGCTCGACGCCGGCTGGACGAGGAGCCGCCCCGAGGTCCCCGGCGGTTGGATGGCGGAGGCGCGCTTCGGCGACCGGACGCCCGATCCGCGGAAGTTCCCGGACATGCGCGCCGTCTCCCGCGCCGTGCGGGCCGAGGGGCTCGCCTTCGGGCTGTGGTTCGCGCTGCCGTTCGTGAGCCGCCACGCCGCGGCCTGGCGGAAGTGGCACGACAGGACGCTCTGGATCCGCCGCGGCGGCTCGGCCGAATGGGGCATCCTCGACCCGCGCTTCCCGGAGGTCCGCGCGCACCTCGCGTCGCTCGTCGGACGCGCGACGCGCGAGTGGGAGCTCGACGCCCTCAAGCTCGACTTCATCGACTCCTTCGAGCTGCGAACCTCGGCGCCGGCGAACGCCCCCGGCGCGCTGATCGCGCCGAACCTCCCGCAGGAGACGACCGCCCGACCACAAAACGACCAAACGATCAAACGACCAAACGACCAAACGACCCAACCGTCCGGCGGCCGGGACTTCGTGAGCGTGCCGCGGGCGGTCGTGGCGCTGATGGAGGAGGTCTCCGCCGCGATCCGCGCCGCGAACCCGGACGCGCTCGTCGAGTTCCGGCAGGGCTACGTCGGCCCGGCGATCCGTCCGTTCGGGAGCATGATGCGCGCGTCGGACTGCCCGTCGTGCATCGCGACGAACCGCATCAAGACCGTCGACCTGCGCCTCACCTCCGGCGCGACGCCCGTCCACGGCGACATGCTGGAGTGGGACCTCGGCGCGAGCGCCGAGGACGCCGCGCTGCAGCTCCTCGCCACGCTCTTCGCCGTCCCGCAGGTCTCGGTGCGGCTCGCGGAGCTGCCGCCGCGCCACCGCGCGATGCTGCGGTTCTGGCTGCGCTTCTGGAACGCGCACCGCGCGACGCTCCTCGGCGCGCCGTTCCGTCCGCTGCACCCCGAGGCCGCGTATCCGGTCGTCGCCGCCGCGGGCGAGAAGGAGACAATCACGGCCGTCTACCAGAGCGGCGCCGTCGCCGACGCCCTCCAGGACGGCGCCGCGACCGGCTACGTCGCGAACGCCACCGCCGCCCCCGGCCTCACCGTCCGCCTCCCCTCCCCTCCCCGCTCCCTCGAGCTCTTCGACTGCACCGGCCGCAAGGTCCATTCAGCATTCGGCATTCAGCATTCAGCATTGATCCTCGACCTTCCCGTCCCCCCCTCCGGCCTCCTCGTCGTCCGCCGATAGATGCTGCGCTACTTCCTCAAGCGACTCGCCCTCGTGGTGCCGACGTTCCTCGGCATCACGATCGTGTGCTTCGCGCTCGTGCAGGCCGTGCCGGGCGGGCCGGTCGAGCAGCGGCTCGCCGCGCTGCGCGGGCTCGGCGGCGGCGGCGCGGGGCAAGTCCAGGGCGGCGGCGCGCGCGGGGGTCCGAGCGCGGTCACCGAGGAGATGCGCAAGCGGCTCGACGAGCACTTCGGCTTCGACAAGCCGCTGCCCGTGCGCTACTGGAACTGGCTCGTCCGCGACCGATGCGGGCTGCGGACGCACTCCTACCACTACACCGACAAGACCGCCGGCGAGCTCATCGCCGACCGCATCCCCGTCTCGCTCTGGTTCGGCATCCCGGGCTTCTTCCTCACCTACCTCGTCTGCATCCCCCTCGGCATCGCCAAGGCGCTCCGGCGCGGCACACGGTTCGACCTGGCGTCGTCCGTCGTCGTCTTCGTCGGCTACGCGATCCCCGCCTTCGCGCTCGGCATGGTCCTCAAGACGCTGCTCTGCGGCACGGTCGACGGCCTCTGGGACGTCCTCCCGCTCGGCGGGCTCGAGAGCGACGGCTACCCGGACCTCCCGTTCGCGGGCAAGGCCCTCGACCGCGCGCGGCACATGCTGCTGCCGGTCCTCTGCTACATGGTCGGCTCGTTCGCGATGCTGACGCTGCTCGTGAAGAACTCGCTCCTCGACCAGATGTCGGCCGACTACGTCCGCACGGTCCTCGCGAAGGGCGCGACGCTGCGCCGCGCGGTCTGGGGCCACGCGCTGCGCAACGCGCTCGTGCCGGTCGCGACGGGCTTCGGCGGCATCCTCACCGTGATGTTCGCCGGCTCCGTGATCATCGAGAGCGTCTTCGAGATCCCGGGGATGGGCCTGCTCTCGCTCGAGGCGCTCGAGTCGCGCGACTACCCGGTCTTCCTCGGGCTGCTCTCCGTGACGTCGGTCCTGGGACTTCTCGGCCAGATCCTCTCCGACTTCTGCTACGTCCTCATCGACCCCCGCATCCGCTTCGACCGATGAACCTCCGCTCGCCCGCCTGGAAACGATTCCGCGCCAACCGGCGCGGCTGGTGGTCGCTGTGGATCTTCGTCGCGCTCTACGCCGCGAGCCTCTGCGCCGGGCTCTTCTGCTGCAGCCCCCACGAGGTCTTCCCCGCCTCCGTGCTCGATCCGCACCTGCGCCCGGCGGTCGTCTCCGCCGGGCACTACCCCGTGGCCGCGGTCGAGGTCGCGACCCCGATTTTCCAAATCGTCCGCGCATGGGGGGACACGAACGAGTTCGCCTCGGCGCTCGCCGCGCCGCTCCCGGACGCGCTCGGCCCCGCGCTCGCCGCGCGCCTCCGCGGCGAGGCGGCGCCCGCCTTCGAGTTCGCGACGAACGGAGTGTCGTATCGCCTCGCGGCGCTCACACGGTCGGACGGTCACACGGTCGAACGGTCGAACGGTCGAACGGTCCGCGTCTACCTGCGCCGCGCGGACTGGCGCACGGCGAAGCCGGAGCAGTCCGCTCCCGGCATTCAGCATTCAGCATTCAGCATTCAGCATTCCGGCCCGAGCGGGACGGCCCCGGCCGTCCCGCTCGAGCCGGCGGTCTTCCCCTTTCGCCCGATCCCCGGGCATCCCTTCGGGTTCGACGCCGCGGGGCGCGACGTCTTCTCGCGCGTCGTCTACGGCGCACGGACGGCGATCACGTTCGGGCTCCTGCTCACGCTCGCCTCGCTCGCGCTCGGCGTCGCGTTCGGCGCGGTGCAGGGCTACTTCGTGCGGTGGGTCGACATCGCCGGGCAGCGCTTCACGGAGATCTGGTCGGCAATCCCGTTCCTCTACGTGATGATCTTCCTCGGCAACGCGTTCGGGCGGTCGTTCGGGCTGCTGCTCGCGTGCTACGCGATCTTCAACTGGATCGGCGTCGCGTCCTACGTCCGCGCCGAGTTCCTGCGCCTGCGCACGCGGCCGTTCGTCGACGCCGCCCGCGTCCAGGGCCTCTCCCACGCGCGGATCATGTTCCGGCACGTCCTGCCGAACGCGCTCACTCCCCTCATCACGCTCTTCCCGTTCCTCCTCGTCGGCGCGATCGGCTCGCTCGCCGCGCTCGACTACCTCGGCTTCGGCCTGCCGGACGGCGCGCCGTCCTGGGGCGAGCTGCTGCAGCAGGCGCAGGCCTTCCGCCACGCGTGGTGGCTCGTCCTCTGGCCCTCGCTCGCCCTTTTCGTCGTGATGCTCCTCGGCGTCTTCGTCGGCGAGGCGCTGCGCGACGCGTTCGACCCGAAACCCCTTAGCGCTCTCGACGCGGAGTCGCGGCGCGGCCGCGACTCCGCGCCGAGAGCGCCAGGAGTAGAAAAGGCCGGCGATGCCGGCGCATCCGCGACGGCGTCGCCGGCCGCAAGCGCCTCCGAAAGTCCTCCGACCATTCAGCATTCAGCATTCAGCATTCAGCATTCGCCAGCCGGCGCGGCCGCGCCGGCGCTGGCCATCGAGGACCTGCGCGTCTCCTTCGACACCGCGCAGGGCGAACTGCGGGCGGTGGACGGCGTCTCGCTCTCGCTCGCGCCGGGCGAGACGCTCGGGCTCGTGGGCGAGTCCGGCTGCGGCAAGTC
This sequence comes from uncultured Verrucomicrobiota bacterium, assembly GCA_946534745.1. Lineage (GTDB taxonomy): Bacteria > Verrucomicrobiota > Kiritimatiellia > RFP12 > UBA3636 > UBA3636. The sequence goes on from CAMNDA010000054.1 coordinate 4,021, forward strand.
CGTGACGGCGATGTCGGTCCTGAGGCTCGTCCCCTCGCCGCCCGGGCGGCTCGTCTCGGGGCGAATCCTCTTCGACGGGCGCGACCTCGCCACGCTCCCGCTCGCGGAGCTGCGCAAGATCCGCGGCGCCGCGGTCGGGATGGTCTTCCAGGACCCGATGACGGCGCTCTCGCCGCTGCACCGCATCGGCGACCAGCTGCTCGAGGCGCTGCGGCTGCACCGGCCCGTCTCGCGGAAGGAGGGCCTCGCCCTCGCCGCCGAATGGCTCGCGCGCTGCGGCATCCCCGACCCGGAGCGCTGCCTGCGCGAATACCCCTTCCGCCTCTCCGGCGGCATGCAGCAGCGCGTGATGATCGCGTCGGTGCTGATGACGCGTCCGCGCCTCGTGATCGCCGACGAGCCCACGACCGCGCTCGATGTCACCGTGCAGGCGCAGGTGCTCGACCTCATGCGCAACGCGCGCGACAGGGAGACGGCCCTCCTCCTCATCACGCACAACATGGCCGTCGTCCGCCGGACCTGCTCGCGCGTCGCGGTGATGTACGCCGGGCGCATCGTCGAGAGCGGGCCCGTCGAGGAGGTCTTCGCGCACCCGCGCCACCCCTACACCGCCGCGCTCCTCGCCGCGATGCCCTCGCGCCACGCGCCCGGCGAACGCCTCCCCGCGATCCCCGGCACCCTCCCCTCCCCGCTCGCCCTCCCGCCCGGCTGCCGGTTCGCGCCGCGGTGCGCGAGGGCGACTGCGGAATGCAGAATGCACAATGCTGAATGCCAAACGACCGGCATGGGCGGGGAGAGCCGTTCCGGCGAGCCGCCGCGGCTCGGCGAGGACGCCTCGCTCCACCCGGAGCTGCACGTCTGGAACTGCCTGCATCCGCTTCCGAAGGCGGCCAAACCGAGCGCCACCCC
>CAMNDA010000055.1 GCA_946534745.1 uncultured Verrucomicrobiota bacterium
CCCGCCGCGCCAACCGCGCCTGCGTCGTGCAGTCCTCGCGCTTCCTGCGCCTGCACAACCCGTTCCACTTCGGCGACACCCTCCGCGGCATCCCGCTCGTCCACTACGCCGCGCCCGGCTCGGCCTACGCGCCCTCGCGCCTGCGCGACCTCGCCTCGCGCGCGCTCGCCGCCGCCCTGCTCGTCCCCGCCTCGCCGGTGCTGCTCCTCTGCGCGCTCGCCATCCGCCTCGAGACGCCCGGTCCCGCGCTCTTCGTCCAGGAGCGCTACGGCCTCGGCTGCCGGAAGTTCCGGATGCTCAAGTTCCGCACGATGGTCGCCGACGCCGAGTCGCGCCTCGCGGCGCTCCGCTCGCGCAACGAGACCGACGGCGCGCTCTTCAAGCTGCACGACGACCCGCGCGTCACGCGCGTCGGCCACTTCCTCCGCAGAACGAGCCTCGACGAGCTGCCGCAGCTCGTCAACATCGCCCGGGGCGAGATGCGCTTCGTCGGGCCGCGGCCGCTGCCGTGCGAGGACATCGAGCCCTACCTCGGCTCGTGGCAGGGCTTCCGCCAGACCGTCCCGCCGGGCCTCACCTGCATCTGGCAGGTCTCCGGCCGCAGCGACGTCGGCTTCGAGGCGATGGCGATGCTCGACAACTGGTACGCGCTCAACCGCAGCTGGGTGCTCGACATCCGCATCCTCGCGCGGACCCTCTGGTCCGTCGTCTTCGGCGCCGGCGCGTACTAGACCCGCCGCGCGAAGACGAAGTCGTCCATGACGAATCCCTCGCCGATGTCGGTGCAGACCGCGCGGACGTTCGAGAAGCCGGCGGCCCTGTAGGCCTTCTGCGCGCGGGCGTTGTTCTTGTTGACGCGGAGCCAGACGCTCGTCGCGCCCGCCTCCTTCGCGCGGCGGCAGAGCTCCGCGAGGAGCCACCCGCCGACGCCGCGCCCCCAGTACGCGGGGAGCGTGTAGAGCTTGTGCAGCTCCGCGGAGCCGTCCGCCGCCGGCCGGAGGTCGACCGAGCAGACGCCCGCGTCGGCGCCGTCGGCGCGCACGAGGTAGAACGGCGTCCCGGCCGCGGCCGCCTCGCGGATCGCCTCGGGCGAATACATCCGGCCGATCATGTAGGGGATCTGCGCCTCGGGGATGATCCCGCGGTAGGTCGGCGGCCACGCCTTTTCGGCGATCGCCCTCGCGCGCGCCTGCAGCGCCGCGTCCCCTCCGACCTCCAGAAGCTCCAGCGCCGGCAGCGGCAGGCGCGGGCGCGGCGAGTTCGTCGGCGCCGAGGCGACCTCGCTCACGAGCTCGATCGTGCAGGGGCCGTCGTTCACGAGCGCGACCTTCATGTCCGCGCCGAAGCGCCCGGTGGCGACGCGCCCCGCGCCGAGCAGCGTCCGCAGGTCGGCGACGACGCGCTCGTAGAGCGCCTCCGCGAGCGCGGGATCGCCCGCGAGGACGAAGCTCGGGCGGTTGCCCTTCCTCGTGTCGGCGTAGAGCGTGAACTGCGAGACGGCGAGGACCGACCCGCCGACGTCGAGCACGGAGCGGTTCATGCGTCCCTCCGCGTCCTCGAAGACGCGCAGGTTCGCGGCGCGGACGGCGAGGCGGTCCGCGTCCTCGGGCGTGTCGCCCTCGCGGCACCCCACGAGCGCCAGGTAGCCGGGGCCGATCTCCCCGACCCTCTCGCCCCCGATCGTCACGGAGGCCTCGGAGACGCGTTGCAGCAGAAGTTTCATGGCGGTTGATTCTACCAGAACCCCGTCCCGCGCGCCACCGGCGCGATTTTCCGGTTCCCTTCCGCGCGCGAATCTGCTATAGTGGGCGGCGATACGAGATTCCCCGCCCCCGCCCCGCCAGACTCCGACCATGTACAAGCTCCGCATCGAAAAAGGCCCCGAGGAGGGCAAGACCCTCCCGATCCCCGAGGACGGCCTCGCGCTCGGCCGCTCGTCCCAGAACGACGTGGCGATCCGCGACGAGATGCTCTCCCGCCGACACTGCCGCTTCTACTTCGAGGACGGCGCGCCGATGGTCGCCGACCTCGCCACCGTCAACGGCACCCAGGTGAACGGCGTCTCCATCCAGGAGGCGACCCGCCTCCGGCCCGGCGACGCCGTCGCGATCGGCGTCTCCCTCCTCCGCCTCTCCGACGAAAACGGCGAATTCACCGCGCCGCCCGCGCCCTCCGCCGTCACCGCGACCATCACCGCCGCCCCTGCGCCGGCGCCCGAGCCGGCCGCCCCCGCGCCCGCGCCCCCGCCCTCCGCGCCCGCGGAGCCCGCCGCGCCGCCGTCCCCCTCCCCCGCCCCGGCCGCGCCGCCGCCGCCCGCGCCCGTGCCCTCCGCGCCGGTCGACCTCGGCTTCGGCCCGTCGGACAGGCCCGCCGCGCCGGCCCGGAGCAGCAAGCTGCTCGTCAACGTCGTCCTCGGCTGCGCCGCGGTCGTCCTGCTCGCCGTCGCCGCCAAGCGCCTCCTCGACGCGCCCCAGTCCGTGCCGGTCGTCTCCGCCGAGCCGCCGCCCCCGCCGCCGCTCGAGTTCTCCTACGTGAAGCTCCAGGGCTCCGACCGGGCCGTCTTCCGCTACCAGATGGACCTCGGCGCCGACGGCCGCCTCGTCGTGTCGATCGACGACACCGCCGAGAACCGCCACGTGAGCAAGTCCTCCGAGCCGCTCGACCCCGAGGTCCGCGAGGCGCTCTCGCGCCACTTCGAGGAGACGCATTTCGCCTCGCTCCGCCCCGAATACGGCGGCCGGGCGCGCGAGAACGAGTTCAGCTCGACCCGCATCTCCGCGCTCTTCGAGGGCCGCGCGATCACCGTCTCGGTGCGCAACTTCCCGCCGCCCGAGGACCTCGCCGCGCTCTGCGACCGCCTCGAGGCCTTCGCCCTCACCGAGCTCGGTCTCTGGGCCGCGGCCTACGGGCGCGACGACCTCATCGCCCGCGCCGCGACGGAGTTCAACCGCGGCGCGCTCCTCTTCGAGCAGCGCGACGTGAAGCCCTCCAACCTCTACGAGGCCGTCCACG
>CAMNDA010000056.1 GCA_946534745.1 uncultured Verrucomicrobiota bacterium
CACGCGCGAGGAGCGCCGCATCCCCAAGGCCCTCCTCACCGTCTACTGCCGCCGCGAGGAGCTGCGCTTCATGAAGGAGAAGGGCGTGAACGCCCTCTCCCGCCAGGACCGCCAGGCCATCAAGGAGGCCGTGCGCAAGCAGATGCTCCCCCGCACGCCCCCCTCCCTCGCCGGCAACGACGTCGCGATCGACCTCGACCGCTCCCTGCTCTACACCGACGCCAAGACCGACAAGCAGGTCGACCTGCTCGCCGAGCGGTTCGCGAAGGCCGCCCGCACCGCGCTCGTCCCGCTCGACGCCGCCGGCGCCGCCCAGCGCCTCTTCAACGTCCGCACCGACGAGCTCGCCCCCGCCTCCTTCACGCCGGAGAACAACGGCGACTTCGTCGTCAACGACATCGGCCTCGACTTCCTCACCTGGCTCTACTGGCGCTTCCGCACCGACGACGCCCTCTTCGAGCTGCGCCCCGGCTCGCCCCGCCTCGCCGTCGCCATCGACGGCCCGCTCTCCCTCGTCCTCGAGGCGCAGGGCGCCTTCCAGATCGGCCTGCGCAACGGCACCCCGGTCCAGAGCCGCGAGATCAAGTCCGCCCTGCTCGGCGGCAAGAAGATCGCCTCGCTCAAGCTCTTCTTCACCCTCGGGGACGACACCTACCAGGCCAGCGTCTCCGCGCCGTCCTTCGCCGTCACCGGCCTCAAGCTCCCGCCGGTCGACAAGAACCGCGACGCCGCCGCGACGTTCGTCGACCGCATGGCCTACCTCCAGGCCTTCTCCGACGCCTTCCACGCCCTCTACGGCGTCTTCCTCCGCGACCGCGCCGACGCCGCCGCCTGGCAGCGCACCGTCGCCGCCATCCGCAAGTGGCTCCCGACGATGCCCGTCAAGGCGTAGCCGGCCCTCGTGAGGCATTCCGGAATCGGCGGCATGAAATTCACACACGGCTGCTGGCTGGCGCGCAAGGGCGTCGCCGCCTTCTCCCCCGTCCAGGTCTTCGAGTCCGAGGTCCTGTCCGACCGCGTCCGGCTCCTCGTCGCGACGCACCCGATCCCCGACAAGGGCGCCACGCTCCAGGACGCGTCGCTCTTCTTCGAGATCACCGCGCCCGTCGAGGGCGCGATCCGCGTCCGCGCCGTCCACCATCGGGGCCGTCGCGATCCGGGCCCGCACTTCGACACGCGGAGCGCAGGGGGGGGATCTCACGCAGAGTTCGCAGAGGGCGCGGAGGGGGAATCTCACGCAGAGTTCGCAGAGGACGCGGAGGCGATCGTCGTCCGCAGCGGATCCCTCGTGCTGCGGATCGAGCGCAATCCCTGGCGGCTCGTCTTCCTGCGCGGCGGCGAGGAGCTCTGCGCGAGCGAGCCGGGCGACCTGGCGTACCTCCGGACGGACTGGACCGACCACGCCTGGGCGCGCGACGACGGCGCCGACGCGTTTTTCCGCGAGCGGCTCTCGGTCGCGCCGGGCGAGTGCTTCTACGGCCTCGGCGAGCGCTTCGGCGCGGTCGTGCGCAACGGGCAGACGGTCGAGATGTGGAACGAGGACGGCGGCACGAGCACGGAGCTGGCCTACAAGAACGTCCCGCTGCTGCTCTCCTCGCGCGGGTGGGGCCTCTTCGCCTGCGATCCGGGCCGCGTCTCGTGGGAGGTGTGCTCGGAGCGCGTCGACCGCGTGCAGTTCTCGGTGCCCGGCGAGCGCCTCGACTACCTCCTCTTCGACGGGCCCTCGCCGCGCGACGTCCTGCGCCGCTACACGGCGCTGCTGGGCCGCCCCGCGCTGCCCCCGCCGTGGACCTTCGGCCTGTGGCTCTCGACGTCGTTCCTCACGAACTACGACGAGAGGACGGTGCTCTCGTTCGTCGACGGCATGCGCGAGCGCGGCATTCCGCTCTCGGTCTTCCACTTCGACTGCTGCTGGATGCGGCCGATGCACTGGACGGACTTCCTCTGGGACCCCGCCACGTTCCCGGACCCGCGCGGGCTGCTGCGCAAGCTGCACGACCGCGGGCTCCGGGTGTGCGTCTGGATCAACCCCTACGTCGCGCAGGCGTCCGCGCTCTTCGACGAGGGGCTCGCGAAGGGCTACTTCCTGCGCCGGAGGAACGGCGACGTCTGGCAATGGGACATGTGGCAGCCCGGCATGGCGATCGTCGACTTCACGAACCCCGACGCGAAGCGCTGGTACCAGGAGCGGCTCGGCGCGCTGCTCGACCAGGGCGTCGACTGCGTGAAGACCGACTTCGGCGAGCGCATGCCGCTCGACGCCGCGTGGGCGGACGGCTCCGACCCGGAGCGGATGCACAACTACTACGCGCTGCTCTACAACCAGGCGGTCTTCGAGCTGCTCGAGCGCAAGCGCGGGCGCGGCGAGGCCGTCGTCTTCGCGCGCAGCGCCACCGCGGGCGGGCAGCGCTTCCCCGTCCACTGGGGCGGCGACTGCTGGGCCTCCTACGCCGGCATGGAGCAGAGCCTGCGCGGGGGGCTCTCGCTCGGCCTGGCCGGGTTCGGCTTCTGGAGCCACGACATCTCCGGCTTCGAGTCGACCGCGACGCCCGACCTCTACAAGCGCTGGTCCGCCTTCGGCCTGCTCTCCTCCCACAGCCGCCTGCACGGCAGCGGCAGCTACCGCGTCCCGTGGAACTTCGACGAGGAGAGCGTCGACGTCCTGCGCGCCTTCACGCGGCTCAAGATGCGGCTCATGCCCTACCTCTGGCGCGCCGCGCTGCAGGCGCACGCGGAGGGGA
>CAMNDA010000057.1 GCA_946534745.1 uncultured Verrucomicrobiota bacterium
TCCGCCCAGATCTGGTTCGGCGCCGAGGCGCTGCCGGACTTGGCGAAGACGTAGCCGGGATGCGTCGCGTCGCCGAGGACGAGCGAGCCGTTGTCCGTGCGGCCGGGCAGGCCGATGGCGGAGGAGCTGTTTCGGAGGACGAGGCCGCCGGACGTGAGCGTGAGCGTCCGCCCCTCGCCGAGCCACTTGTTCTTGTTCTGGTTGAGGAGGAAGAGCGAGTTGAGCGTGACGTCGTGGTCGATCTGGATCGTCTTGTCCGAGACGTAGGCGTTGGACTTGTCGCTCGCGGCGGCGCCGAGCGCGGTGTCCTTGTAGTAGGGGCGAATCAGGCGGTCGTCTTCGTCGAAGCAGGCGAAGAACGGGTAGCGGTCCCAGCTGTCGTCCCACGCCGTGATGGGGGCGACCATCCACGGGACGATCGGATAGACGTCGGATTCCTCCGGATTCCCGGTCGCGCCAATGAGGTAGGCGGAGACGCCGTGCAGGATCGTTACATGGTTCGTCGTGGTGGCGGTGGAAGCGGTGTTGGCGCGGGAGTGATCGACGATGCGGATCGTCGCCTTGTCGCCGTGGACGAGTTCGTCCGCCTCGAACCAGGGAATCGCGTTGTCGCCGCCGGTGCCGCCGATGTTGTTCAGTCCGCCCTCGACCGTCAGGCGCTTCGTGCGGCGCAGGTCGCGGACGCCGCCCGCGGCGCCAACGCCCCATTTGACGCCGGCCGGATCGCGATACATCGTGCCGCCGTGTAGCGTGAGCGTGCGCGGGAACCAGTTCGTCTCGGGATGCTGGGGTTCGGCGCCGTAACTGTGGTTCAGGCCGACCTTGAGGCAACCGACCGCGTTTCCGGCCCAGCCCGTATACGGCGAACCGCCGCTCCGCCCGACCTGGCCGATCACCTCGACCGCGACGTTCGTGCAGGCCTCGGTTCGCAGATAGGTCGGGCCGCAGCGGTCCGTGCTGGCGTTCATGTAGCCGCCGGAGTCGCGGATCGTGCCGGTGAAGTTCGCCAGTCCGCCGTCCCAGCGCATCGTGCCGCTGGAGCGGTTCCAGAAGATGCCGGCGCCTTTCAGATGCCCGGGCCACATCGTGGCGCCCACGCTGTAGCCCGTTCGGTCGAAGTTCACGACAGAGACCGTCACGCCCGCCGGGATGGTGTTCGTGTTGTTTTCGGCGGAGGAGAACCGGCCGCGGCAGTTCGCGTTGTCCGAGCCGTCCCAGCCGGCGTCGAGAATCGTGTCCGAGAGATACGCGGTGCTGTGTTCGTAGCCGCCGAACGTGAGTTGGTTCTGGCGGCTGCCCGTCGTGTTCGCGCAGATCTGGACGAGGGCGGGCTCGCCGTCCGTCCGCTCGAAGGACATCGTCCTGGTGGTGGAGTCCCTGTGCCGCTCGATGACGAGTTTGTCGTTGCCCTTGTCGAGGAACGATCCGTAGTAAAGGCCTCCGATCGTGACATCCTCCTTGAGCCGGAGGTATTTGTCGTTGTTGCCGTATTGGTAGAACGGGATCACCGCGATGTCGTCCGGGTTCTTCGGCCAGGAGTCGTTCGTCTCGGCGCCGACCTTCTCCCAGGCGGCGGCGCTGGTCCAGACGCGGTCTCCCGTGGAGACCGTCTCCTTGTAGACGTAGACCGAGCCGCTGCCGATCGCCTCGGGGAGGACGATCACCGCGAGCGTGGTCGCCGCTCCGGCGGCGTCGACGCACTTCACGCCGGCGATGCCCGGCTCGAGCGCGGTAAGGACGTTGCCGGCGAGCGAGAGGAAGCGCCCGTTCATCACCGTGTACGAGGCGACGCCTGCCAGCTCGGGGAGCGTCGCCACATCGCCGACGTGCAGCCGCACGGCGGTGGCGGACGTGACATGGTCGGAAATGGGCGAGACGGACACGGCGGAGGTTCCGGGCGTGACCGTCACGGCCCAGGACTGCGCGTAGTCCGCGCCGTCGATCCGCGCGGTCACGGTGACGGTCGCCGTGGCGGCCTTGCCGGCGGAGGCGACGCCGGGCCACGACAGGGTCTGGGCGGACGCGAAGGTCTTCGCGGCGAGCGTCCGGCCGTCGTAGACGAGCGTCGCGGTGCAGGAGGCGCCGTCGAAGACCTCCGTGACGCCGAAGGTCAGGTCGACGGTCGAATTGTCGGCGGAGAAGGCGTAGCCGACGCCCGTGGCGGCGATCGGGACGTCGCGCGTGGCGAAGGTTCCGGGGACCGGGACGTACGTGACGAGTCCCCACTCGTTCACGATGCGCAGGCGCAGGTAGTAGGTCGTGTCCGGCGCGAGGCCCGGGACCGTGTGGTTCGCGCTTGCGCCGAGCGTGGCGGCAGCCTCGTCCGACGCGGCGGCGACCGTCGCGAAATCGGACGACGTCGAGGCCTCGACGCGCGCCCTGGCGGACGCGGATCCCGTGCCGAAGCCGGAGACGGTCGCGGACGCCGCGAGCGCCGTGAAGGCGCGCGAATGGAAGAAGATCGAACCGGCCGGGGGCTGGGGATCGAGCGTCGTGAAGGTGGCGATGCCCGACTCGCCGGCCACGTCGAACGAGTTGGTCGCGCGAAGCTGAGCGTAGTAGGTCGTGTTCGTCACGAGCGGCAGGATCGCCACGGGGACCGACACGGGAGCCGACGAGACGCGGCTCAGCGGCAGGGAGAAGACCGGATCGGAGAGGTCGGCGTTCCGGCTCACGACGAGGAGCGGGTCGACCCAGCTCGCATCGGCCGTCATCCCGTCGTTCATGCCGAGCGAGCCGATGGTCGCCGTGAGCGTCGCGTTCGTGTAGTG
>CAMNDA010000058.1 GCA_946534745.1 uncultured Verrucomicrobiota bacterium
CGGGCGTCGGCCCCGCCGACGCGGCCCTCGACAGCCTCGTCGCGGTCGGGGACGGCGTCGTGCGGCTCGCGCTCGATCCGTCCGGGGAGCAGACGTCCGCGACCGGAACGGCCACCGTCACGAACGGCCTCGACTGCGGGGAGATCTTCGACGCCGTCTCGATCCACAGGTGCCAGGGCGCGGGCGGAACCTGGTGCGACTGGTGCCACATGTACCACGGCGACGACGAGCGGTGCTGGCACGAAACCGGCTGCCCGGCCCTCACGAACGCGCTGTCGGCCTGCACCTGCCCGCCGCTCGTCGTGCGCGTCGCGACCTTCCTGGAGGATCACGCGAAACGAATCTCCCTCGTCGGCACCTCGTCCTGCTGCTGCCCGCCGGAGGAAACCGCGATCGCCGCGACGTTCGAGTCTTCGTCGGGAAATCTCGAAGTCTACGGCCCTTCGGGCGATCTTCTCCACGCGGGAGACGATGTCGCGGGCGTCCTTACCGTCGTCGGGACCGCCCTGAGCGGCGCCTCCCCGTCCGAGATCCACTACCGGATCCGCTACCCCGAGCGGAACCCCGCGGGCGCACTCGTCACGAACGAGCATTCCCGCACGCGGAAGATCTGGGTCGCGGACATCCGGTTCGAGCCCGTGAACACGAACGAGGTCGACGGCGTCGTCGTGAACCCCTGCGGCGTCCTGCGCGGCCAGACCGCCCGCTTCCGGATCGACGTCGAGCCGCAGTCGTTCCCGTCGTCCAACATCGTCTGGAACGTCTCGAACCCCGGCGCGCTGGTTCCGTCGACAAGCCTGCAGGGCCGCCAGATCACGGTGACCGGCGGCGTCGCGTCGGGCGGCTCGATGCTCACGGTCGACATCGCCGGCTGGGACGGCCCCCGGCCCCTCGCCAACGTCCATACCATCGCCTCGGAGACCGCGATCCCGCTCCACGCGTGGATCGTCTGCGGGACGAACGGGCCCGTCACGGACGCCGCGACCGTGCGGGCCAAGGTCGCCGCCGTCAACGACATCTACCGCCAGGTCGGCCGGCGGTTCGTCCTGCAGGAGCCCGTCGGGTTCACCCCGACGAACCAGGCGTGGGCCGTGATCACGAAGGACACGTCCGGAGACTGGCCGGCGTTCCGGAGCCTGGTCGACACCCATCACGTGTCGACCGGCATCGAGGTGTATTTCGTGGAGAGCATCGGCTGCACGGGCGGCCTGACGCTTCCCGGCGGCTGCGCCGTCCGGGCGTCCGCCGAACCGAACGTCCTCGCCCACGAAGTCGGCCACGCGCAGGGGCTGCCGGACCTCTACGTGGAACGCGACGGAATGCCCTCTCTCTCGGGTTCCCCCTCCTACGAGCGTCTTCCCGGCGACTTCGGAACCGTTTCGGGCGAAGGATACTATCCGGATGGCAACACGCAGGCCGACATCGTCCAGAGGATGCTCATGTGCGGAACCGGCTCGGCGACGGCGCACGACATCACGACCGGAGATCCCCACGCGATCTGGCGGCCCGTCTTTACCGCCGATCCCTACGTCGAAACGAACGCCCCCGCCGGCTTCTTCCTGCACGCCAGTCCCAATCCCCACAGCAACTAGACGAAAGCGCGAACAAATGAAAAAGCTCTTCCTCCTCCTGATTCCCGCCCTGCTCCTCTTCCCGCACCGCGCCGCCGCCCTGGACGGCCCCGCCCTCACCAACGGCGTCCAGGCCGTCAGGCGCATCCTCGGCGTCCAGGGATACCAGGACGAGGAGATGCGGGGTCTCGTCCGCCGCAACGGCTGGACGCCCGACGACTGCACGGACATCCTCCTCGCGCTCGAGGCGAGCCTCCGCCCCCGGCGGACCGACTACTACAGTTCGTTCATGCACGAGGTCACGTTCTCCCTGATGGCGGACTTCGCCACGACGAACGCACTTCCGACGCTGGCGGAGCTGCTCTGGGACGAAACGATGCCCGACCATTTCGGCCCCAGGACGGCCTACGTCCGGATCAGCCGCTGCGCCCCGGAGTTCTGGCCGCCGCTGATCCGCCGGCTCGACGCAACCGTCGGCACCAACGACCTCTTCGCGTACTACTGCTACGAGGACGTCCGGTGGACCCTCCAGTGGTGGCCCTACCCTCCGGAGGAGCGCCAGCACTTCGTCGACTTCCTCGTCCGCCGCGCCGGCGAGGACGTCCGCAACGCGGGCCTGGTCGACGAGATCCTCCGCGAGCGGATCCCCGCGTGGCAGGACAGCCCCCAGCGCCTCGCGAACGCCGAGCGGATGCTCCGGCTCCACCCGGAGGCCGCCTCCCGTTCCGTCTTCGCCGGCGTCACCAACCGCCTCCGCGGCCTTTCCGACGCCGCCCGCGCCTCCCCGCCGCGCCTCCTCCCCGCTCCCGTCCGGGTCCCCGACCCGAATCCCGTCCGCCCGGTCCCCTGACCCGCGCCGCGGCGCTCGTCCCCCCCCCTACGGCTCGATCATCACGGACCGCACCGCGAAGGGCTCGTCCGAGTCGGCGGCGACGAACAGGAAGACCCGGAGCGCCGGCTTCTCGCCGATGTCGCCGGAGAAGAGGCCCGTCGCCGGATCGACCTCCCCGAGCTTTCGGATGCGGGAGTCGTCGTTGGAGTACACGCCGACGCGGATCCTGGGCAGGGCGTTGGTGCTGCCCGGAACGCCGCACCGGACGGAGAGCGTCCCGCGGACGAGCGGATGGTATTCGACGACGAGCCCGTCCTTCTTCCGCGCCGGGCCGGCGGTCTGGTACCAGGTGTTCGTGTCCCCGTCGATCGCGCATTCAGGCCCATGTCCGGGCAGCGCGCGCTGATCCACGCCCCACGGAAACGCCTGGACCAGCGGAGGCGGCAAGGGAAGTTCGCTCGCGGCCGGGACGGGCTTCGCCCCCGATTCCCCGTCCCGCCCGGAGCGGAGGAGCCACCCGGCCGCGAGGGCGGCGACGACGAAGAGCGCGAAGACCGCCCGCCCGGCGGCCGCCGCCTTCCGTCCCGGCTCCGGTCCGTCCGGCACGAACCGGTATCCCCGGCCGCGGTCCGTCGCGATGCAGCGGCCCGCGGCGCCCAGCTTGCGCCGCAGGGACGAGACGATTTCGTCCGCGGCGCGGGACGGGGGCTCGCCCTTCCTTCCCCCGCCGCCCGCGAGTTCCTCGCGGGAGAGCGTCCGTCCCGGGCGGGACGCCAGCCTCGACATCAGCGCCGCCTCGCAGGGGATCAGCTCGACCGGGTTTCCGCCGACCCAGACGTTCCCCGTCGCCGGATCGACCTCGACGCGGTCCGGATTCCACCGGAAGCCCTTCCGGCGGACCGTCTCGATGCACGCGCCGCCCGGACCGAGCGCCTTGCGCAGCCGCGAGACCATCGCGTCGACCGCG
>CAMNDA010000059.1 GCA_946534745.1 uncultured Verrucomicrobiota bacterium
CTCCGGCTTCACGGAGACGCGCCGCGGCACCGCCGAGAACGTCTTCTTCACCAACTACGAGGCGAACCGCACCTGGCGCATCGCGCGCGTGGACCTCGCCTCCGACGAGACCGCCGCCCACATCTCCGCCCCGGAGCCGGACGAGTCCGGCCTCGCGCCGCCCGCCGTCGAGATCAAGGTCCGCAACGACGACGGCCGCAACGTCTGGGGCGTGCGCGCCGACCGCGCCGACTTCCTCGACGGCAACTGGTGGCTCACCAACCCGCGGCTGATGTCCTTCGACATCGACGGCATGGAGCTGCCGGACACGGCGGTGCGCGTCGTGGACCTGCCGGGCAACGTCCCCTTCCCCGAGCTCACCGAGAAGCCGCGCGACATCCGCATCGCCGAACAGAAGGACAACGCCCACCTCTCCTCGCGGGAGATGCTCCGCAAGATGCGCACGAGCCGCTCCGCCAGCGCCGAGGACCGCTACGACTTCTGGTACCGGATCGCCGCGCCGTGGGCCTGCCTCGTCATCACGCTCTTCTCCATCCCCGCCGGCATCACCACCGGCCGCCAGAGCGTCTTCAAGGGCATCCTCCTCGTCCTCGTCACGTTCTTCTCGTTCTACGCCTTCTCGATCACGCTCAAGTATTTCGGCGAGAAGGGGCTGATTTCCCCCGTCCTCGCCGCCTGGCTCCCGAACCTCGTCTTCCTCGCGATCGGCGGCGTCATGTACCGCCGACTGACCTGACCCCCTCCCCTCCCCTTTCAACCTTTCAACCTTTCAACCTTTCAACCTTTCAACCTTTCAACCCTTGATGAACTACGTCTCAACCCGCGGCGGCATCGCCCCGATCCCCTTCCGGGAGGCCGTGATGATGGGCCTGGCGCGCGACGGCGGCCTGCTCCTCCCGGAGTCCTTCCCCGACGTCCGCGACAAGCTCGCCGGCTGGGCGAAGCTGCCCTACGAGGACCTCGCCTTCGAGGTCGTCCGGCTCTTCGCCGACGACATCCCCGCGGACGACCTCCGCGCGATCGTCCGCAAGTCCTACGCGACATTCTCGCCCGTCCCGCCCGCCCCCGACCAGGCCTGGACCGGCCCCGAGGTCGCGCCCGTCCGCCCCGTCGGGCCCGTCCACGTGCTCGAGCTCTTCCACGGCCCCACGCTCGCGTTCAAGGACTTCGCGCTGCAGTTTCTCGGCAACCTCTTCGAGTACGTCCTCGGCGAGGGCGGCCGCGAGCTCAACGTCGTCGTCGCCACCTCCGGCGACACCGGCTCGGCCGCCATCCACGGCCTGCGCGGCCGCAAGGGCGTCCGCGTCTTCGTGCTGCACCCCGCCGGGCGCGTCTCGCCCGTGCAGGAGCTCCAGATGACGAGCGTCCTCGACGACAACGTCTTCAACATCGCGCTCGCCGGCACGTTCGACGACGCCCAGCGCATCGTGAAGGGGCTCTTCTCCGACCTTCCGTTCAAGGACGGGCACCGCCTCGGCGCGGTGAACTCGATCAACTGGGCCCGCGTCCTCGCGCAGGTCGTCTACTACTTCTACGGAGCCTTCCGGACGATGGAGCGCACGGGCGCGAAGGAGGTCTCCTTCGTCGTCCCGACCGGCAACTTCGGCGACGTCTTCGCGGGCTACGTGGCCGCGCGAATGGGCCTCCCCGTCCGCCGCCTCCGCCTCGCCACCAACGAGAACGACATCCTTTCGCGCTTCTTCGCCTCGGGCGTCTACTCGCTCGGGAAGGTCGTCCCGACGCTCTCGCCCTCGATGGACATCCAGATCGCCTCGAACTTCGAGCGCTGGCTCTTCCTGCACGCCGGCCGCGACGCGGCCCGGGTGCGCGCGTGGATGGACGCCTTCGCGAAGAGCGGCTCGCTCGAGGTCCCGCGCGCCGCGGACGGATCGCTCGACGCGACGCTCTGCGCCGGCCGCGCGGACACCGCCGCGACGCTGGAGACGATCCGCCGCTTCCACGCGGACTTCGGCTACCTGATGGACCCGCACACCGCGGTCGGCGTCTCCGTCGCGCTCGACTCCGGCGACGCCGACGGCGGCGCGCCCGTCGTCTGCCTCTCCACCGCGCATCCGGCGAAGTTCCCGGACGCCATCGGCCGCGCGACGGGCGACGCCTCGCTCGCGACCGAACCGCGGGTCGAGGCGCTCAAGGGCGCCCCGACGCGCAAGTTCCCGCTCCCGAACGACCTCCGGGCCGTCGCGGACTTCGTCGCCGCCCGCACCTAGCGCCGCCGGGCCGGGCTGTCGCGGAAGGCGCCCCGGCGCGAATTTCCCGCTTGCCCGCCGAAGGCGGTTGCGCTATCATAGGCGCCCGCAACGCCCCTTTTTCCCTTCCAACCCGTCCCGCACGCCAACGCCATGAAAATCGGCATCGCCACCGCCATGGGGTCCGAAAAGGCCCTGATCGAGAAACTGCTCGGAAACGTCCATCCCGTCGCGCTCAAGGACCGCACGTTCCTCGTCGGCACCCTCGGGCGGCACGAGATCGTCCTGGGCGAGACGGGCATCGGCAAGGTGAACGCCGCGATCGGCGCGATGGAGCTCGTCCGCGAGTTCTCGCCGGACTTCGTGATGAGCACCGGCGTCGCCGGCGGCCTCGACTCCTCCCTCCGCGTGATGGACATCGTCGTCGCCAGCGAGGTCGCGTACCACGACGTGGACTGCGGCCCCGGCAACGAGTACGGCCAGGTCCAGGGCCTCCCGACGCGCTTCCCCTGCGACAGGCGGCTCCTCGCCCACGCGCTCTCGCTCAAGAACGAGGCGAGCCGGACCGTCGCCGGCCTCGTCTGCAGCGGCGACCGCTTCATCTCCAAGCCCGCCCACCTGGCGGTCATCAAGTCCTACTTCCCGAAGGCGCTCGCGGTCGACATGGAGTCTGGCGCGCTCGCGCAGGTCTGCTACCTGCTGGGCGTCCCCTTCCTCTCGTTCCGCATCCTGAGCGACACGCCCGGAGCCCCCGACCGCTTCGCGCAGTACACCGACTTCTGGGACACGATCGCGCACCGCGCGATGGACCTGCTGCGCGTGTTCCTCGACACGCTCCCCGATTCGCTCGACGCCATTCCCGTCGACGCGGATGCCTGACC
>CAMNDA010000060.1 GCA_946534745.1 uncultured Verrucomicrobiota bacterium
ACGCGGGCGGCGGCGGGGACTACTGGCTCGACCGGCTCGGCGACCGGATCCTCACGACGCACATCCACGACAACCGCGGGCGCGACGACGAGCACCGCCCGCCGGGGTTCGGCACGATCCCGTGGCCCGACGTCATCGCGCGCCTCCGCGCCCTCGGCTACGAGGGCTACGCGAACTTCGAGTCCGGGCCGTGGGAGCTGCCGGACATGGTCGACGGCTACCGCCACGCCATCGACTACTGGCGGGCCTGCGAGCGCATCGCCGACGGCCGGTAGCGGCTAGTCCTTCGGCGCCCTGCCGCGCAGGGCGGCGATGGTCGTGTGGAGCTCCTGGGCGATCTTCTTGCGCAGGTGGCTCTCGTCGAAGAATCCCGTCTTCCACGCGACCTCGCCGACGGTGAGGTTCGTCGTGCGGAAGAGCTCCGCGGCGCGGCTGAGGCGCAGCGAGGCGAAGTACTTGGCGGGACCGCAGCCGAAGGCCTCCTTGAAGGCGCGCAGCAGCGTGCTCTGCGACATCGCCGCGAGGTGCGCGAGGCGGTCGACGCGCAGGCGCTCGGCGAGGTGGCACTGCATGTAGTTCACGACGCCGCCGAGGCGCCAGTCCGACCGCTGGGGCACGAGGGTCTCGACCGTCTCGCGCGCGAGCAGGATCACCACGGACGAGAAGAGCGAGCCGAGGAAGAGGGAGCTGCCGGCGCCGGGCTCGCGGCGCTCGCGCACCATCGCCTCGAGCAGCTCGCGCGCCTCCTTGAGGGGCTTGGCGGGCAGGCGCGCCGGGATTCCGGAGTACGGGTGGTCGCCCGCGCGGTCCGGCGGCGGATAGACGAAGTTGACGAACGAGAAGCCGCTCAGCGCGAGCATCGGGATCGGGACCTTCGCGTCGTAGAGCAGGTTGTAGAGCTCCGAGTCCGCGGACGTCCGCGGGTACGAGTGGCGCTGGCCGGGATGGAGCACGAAGAAGTCGCCGCGCGCGATCCGCTCCGTCTCGCCGCCGATCCGGTGCTCGACCCAGCCCTTCGTCACGATCACGAGCTCCGAGAACTCGTGGTCGTGGACGGGGACCGGCTTTCCCCCGCCCGCCATCCGGCGGACGACGATCGGGAACTGGTTCTCGCCGAAGTAGAGCGAGAAGGGAAGCGTCTTGGGCGTTTCGTCTTTCATGGGGGTCATCGATGCATGGGCGTCATCGATGTGGCGTGAAACTACCCATTATTGCACGATTTGTCAAGTGACGCGGCCGGCGGTTCCTGATAGAATCCGCGCCATGGCCACGAACATTCCGGACGTTCCCTACTACGTGTTCGACATCGACGGCACGCTCACGCGCTACGTCGACGTCGATCCGGCGGCGTTCCTGCACGGCAACTTCCTCTTCCCGATCGTGCGCGACCTGATGGTCGAGCGCGGAGCGGACCCGGACGAGGCGGCCGCCGCGATCCTCCGCGAGACGGAGACGAACGTCTACTGGGACTACTGCGACCTCGTGAGCGCGTTCGGCCTTCCCGCGCCGGAGGCGTACCGCCGCTTCCGTGCGTGGCACGCGGCGCACATCGCGCCCTGGGAGGACGCCGTCGCGCTCGCTCGCGAGCTGCGGGGCGCCGGGAAGCGGCTCTTCGTCGTGAGCAACAACCCCGTCACCGGGTGCCTGCTCAAGCTCCAGGCCGCCGGCCTCGCGGACAACACCGGCAGCGACGTCTTCGCGCGCATCCTCGGCACCAACGTCCTGCGCGGCTGCAAGGGCGCGCCCGGCGTCTGGCGGCGCGCGTTCGACCGCCTCGGCGTCGATCCGGCGCTCGTCTGCACCGTCGGCGACAACCCCGTCGAGGACCGCGACCTGCCGCGCGCGTGCGGCGCCGGCGCCTGCTACCTCTTCGACCGCGGCCGCATCGAGCGCGGCATCGACCGCCCGCCTCGGTAGACCGCGATCGGTTCGCGACGCCATCCTCCGGGCATCAGCACCCGATGGACCTGCGGAGGAGCGAGGTGATGCGCGCGGAGACGGCGTCCTCCGGCGCGCGGAGGCGCAGGACGCGGGCGTTGCCTGCCGGGTCGGGCGCGAAGGGCGTGGAGAGGTCCGGCGCCACGCGGACGCGCCCCGGCTCGCCGAGCCCGTAGCACTCGTTCTCGCCGTGGACCGCGAGGTCGACGGTGACCGGGTCCCAGCTCGGCCGCGTCATCCCGGGGCCGCAGTAGCGCCGGAACGCCTCGGCGAGCGGATGCGCGGCGCAGTCCGGCGGCAGGCCGGAGAGGTCGGCGACCACCTTCTCGCCGCTCTCGAACCCGACGAAGACGATCGGGCCGTCCCACGCGTCGAGGAAGCGGCGCGTGGCCTCCGGCCGTTCGCGGACGTTGGTCTCCGCGTAGCCCGCGCACCGTCCGAAGCCGCCCGCCATCGCCCAGACGGCGCGCACCTTGCGTCGGAATAGCGCGGGATCCTCCGCGAGGACCTCGTCGAGCGTGTTGAAGAAGCCGATCGAGATCACGTCGACGGAGCCGTCCGCCGCCTCC
>CAMNDA010000061.1 GCA_946534745.1 uncultured Verrucomicrobiota bacterium
CGCGGGCAGGCGTGGTTGTATTCGTCGGGATACCACGTCATCGAATCCGTCCGGAGGCCGTAGGTCTCGTAGATCTCGGCGCCCTGCTCGATCGTCGTCTTCGTCCCCGAATACCCGCAGGCGTCCCAGGCGGAATTCTCGCGCGGCAGGAAGTCGTAGTAGTTGTCGTAGAACGCGAGATTGTGCGGGGACGGGCCGGCCTCGGCGGATTCGCCGCAGTAGTAGACCTTCGCGCCCGCGAGGCCGCCGTTCTCGAGGTAGCCCTGCATCGCGACGAGCCAGTCGCGCCGCTTGCCGTACCACCACGTCCGGTATTCCTGGTAGAGGGCGGGAAACTGGTTCATCTTGCAGATGTGGCGCCAATATTCGCTGTCCGAGGACTTGTTGGTGAGGGCCTCGATCGTCACGGAGCCGGACGCCCGACCCGTGTCGGCGCAGAAGCGGTTGCGCGTCGTCTCGCTGAACGAGACGGGCATCGAGCCGCGGTTGCGGATCCACGCGCCGATGAAGTTGGCCTGGTCCTTGTAGCGCAGGATCGTGCAGTTGAGGATCGCCTTGAACTCCGTGTAGGCGTCCTGCGACGTGAGGTCGATGTTCGCGTTGGAGGCGCCGTTGGCGTTGGAGACGAACAGGTTGTAGTGCCCGCCGTAGCCGCCGCGGTCCATCGGCGTGCACTTGTGCTCGGCGTTTCCGTCCACGCCGAACCCGCCGGAGCGCCGCGCGCCGGAGTATTCGTAGAAGGGCAGCAGGTAGATGCCGGCCTCCCGGTAGATGGCCATCTCCCGGCCCCAGTAGTCGGGATGGTCGCCGGGCCACATCCAGTCGGAATGTCCGTTGTTGTCGTAGGAGACGTCCCAGAAGATGTTGTAGCCGAACTCGAACAGGTCGCGGGACCACGTGTCGATGCCGAGCGCCTTCATGAGGCGCATCTTCATCCGGAGGTTGTCGAACGGGTCGTCGTTGCAGGTATAGAGGTTGTGCTTGCCCATTTCGTCGCGCCACGTGACGTGGCGGCGCGGGACGTCGCCCGTCGGATACTTGATCGTCGCTCGGATCGCGCTTTCGTCGTTCACGTGGTAGAGCTTGATCGCGCGGACGGCGGCGCCGGCGGAATCGAGGGCGTCCCCCTGCTCGAAGACGTGTACGATCACGTCGAAGCCGTTCTGGACGGCGTCGATGTAGGAATCGGTCGTGTCGTAGGGAAAGACCTTCTCGTTGAGGAACATCACCTGCTCGAGCTGCTTGTACTGACCCGAAAGCGGGACGTCCAGCGATTCCGGATGCGTCATGCCGACGATGTGGGCGACGAGCGTGTCGCCGACGGAATTGCCGGTGTGCCAGCCGTTGCGGGAGTTCATCGCGCGGTTGAGCAGGTTCGCGGTGCGCGGAACATCGTCCGGGTACTCGACGACGAGCAGGTACATGTCGTGCGCGACGAGCCCCTTGCCCTTGCCGAGGCGGTAGGAGAAGAACCCGGCGTTGGCGGCCGGATGCGGCAGGACGCGGCAGGGGCTGCCGAGGATCGTCTGGACGGACGACGCGCCGCTCTCGTGTTCGTGGAACTCGTGCGTCGTGTCCGTGGCGCAGTTCACCTCGTCGACGAGCGTGAGGTCGCCGTAGGCCTCGAGCCCGGGAACCGTGGCGGCCGCGGCGGGCAGGGCCAGCATCAGCGCTGCGAACAGGGCAAGTGTCCGTTTCATTGGCATGGCGGGCGAAGGGTGGAAAGTTGCGGAGCGGCATGCGGGCGTTCGCGCCGCGGCGCGAACGCCCGCATGGGGCAACCTAGTTTTCGAGGCCCTCGATCTGGGAGAGGTGGTCGACAAGCTGCGACTCCTCCTCGGCGGCGACGATCACGACGAACTGCGTGTCCGCGTT
Organism: uncultured Verrucomicrobiota bacterium; assembly: GCA_946534745.1. Classification (GTDB taxonomy): domain Bacteria; phylum Verrucomicrobiota; class Kiritimatiellia; order RFP12; family UBA3636; genus UBA3636. The sequence goes on from CAMNDA010000061.1 coordinate 1,876, forward strand.
CTCGGCGGAGACCGTGAAGGTCTTGAAAGCGCCGGAGCCGGCGACGACGGCGTTCCTGTCGCGGACGTAGTCGCCGTCCACCGTCGCGCAGACGTACACGCCGTAGACGGCGTCCGCGGAAGCGTTGTCGATCGACACCGAGAAGGTCGGCTTGCCCGCCGCGTTCACGCCGAAGCCGAGCGCGTCGCCGTCCGGCGTGGAGGCGCCGAAGTTGGGCTTCTCGAACTTGCCGACGATCTGCGCCTTGTAGAAGCCGCGGAAGTCGCCGAGCTTGCCGCCGCCGGCGAAGCCGACGCCGCCCAGGGTCGTGACGCTCGCGGGCAGCGAGAACCACTCGCGGCCGTCCGCGTCGGAGAGGACCGTCTCGCCGATCGTGTAGCGGATCGCCGGGGCGTTCTCGCCCGAGAGGGCGACCTCCATCTTCCACGAGACCGTGTCGCCCGCCTCGGGGACCTCGCCCTTGAGCGAGATCCACCCGTCGCGCGTCCAGCCCATCGGGCCGGTCTCGAGGAAGACGAGGCCGCCGCGCGTGCCGGTCGGCGCCTCGACGGTCGCCGAGCCGACGGAGACGACGGTCGAGCCCTCGACCGTGACGTCGGCGCCCTTCTTCACGGCCTTGGACGGCGCGAAGCGCAGGACCGCGGTCCCCTCCTCCGGCGGAACGAGCGAGAGCTTCGCGCCGTCGAAGGCCGATTCGTCGCCGGACGGGCGCGTCCAGGAGCCGCCGGACTTCGAGACGGCGCCCGCGACGTTCCAGGAGGTGCCGGCCGCGTAGCCGTCCTCGCCCCAACGGACGTTGAACCAGTCTTCGGCCGCGACCGTCGTGAAGGAGCCGCTCGCCTCGACCGTCTGGCCGCCGGCCGTCGCGACGAACTTGAACTGGTACTTCTTGTTCGCCACGGTCGTTGCGGTGTGCTCGAAGTCGCCGGCCTCGGCCACGTCCGACCACGTGCGGACGAGCTCGCCGTCGAGATAGAGCTTCACCGTCGCGGGCGGCGAGGCGAGGTTGAGGAGCGAGACGCGCATCGTCGCGGAGAGGCCGTTGTCGCCGGCGACGGCGGAGGCCTCGCCGATGACGAGCGGGAAGAGCGGCGTCGTGAAGTCGCCGCGCGCCTCGGAGAACTGGCCGTTGGAGCCCGTCGCCTTGGCGTACCAGTAGTACTTCGTTCCGGGCTCGAGGTCGCTCCACGAGAGGGTCGCCGTCCCGGGCGCGTCGAGCGACGCGGTCTTGGTCTCGCCGCCCGTGCAGCCGTATTCGACGTCGACGCACACGGAGAGCGCGACCGAGTCGCTGCCGGCGCCGAGGTCGGTGATCGGGACGGCGAGCGTGGCGGAGTGGAAGTCCTTCGTGTCGGTCACGGCGCCGATCACGGGCGCGCCGTAGGCGGTCGTCGAGAAGGACGCCGTCGCGGTCGACGAGAGGCCCGAGGGCGAGCCGGTCAGCGTCGCCTTGAGGTAGTAGGTCTTCCCGGGCTCCAGCTCGGAGAGCAGAAACGCGACGTCGCCCGCCTTGGCCGTCGTCTGCGTCCCGACGGTCGTCGCCCCCGTCATCGCGGCGTTCTCCGCGATCTCGAGCTTCACCGAGACGGACGTCGCGTCGTCGCCCAGCGCGGCGACGTGCACCGTCGCCGTCGCCCCGTCGAACGTGATCGAGGTCACCTCCAGCGTCGCCGCCGGGCCCTGCGCGCCGGGCGTCGTGAACTCCACGGTCTCGGAGTAGCCCACCAGCCCGGACGGCGACCCGGTGAACACCGCGCGCGCGTAGTACTTGGTTTCGCCCGCGAGGCCGGTCAGCGTCAGCACCTGCGAGCCGGCCGCGGTCGCCGCGGACCCGTTCACGGTCTTCTTCGAGGAGAACGCCGCGTCGGTCGCGTATTCCACGGCCACCGCGCAGGACGTCGCGTCGTCGCCGAGCGAAACGAGCGACACGGTCGCGGTCGCGGAGGAGCGGCCGACATTCGAAATGCGCAGCGTGCCGGAGGGCGGCTCCACCGTACCCGTCACGAACGACCCGTCCGTGTTCGTCGCAGAGAGTCCGTTGGAGCCCGTCACGACGACCTTGACGAAGTAGGCCGTGCCCGCCTGCAGTCCGGTGATGGCGAAGGTCTGCGTCCCGGTCGCCGTGATCGTCCGCGTGGCGGCCGGCGTCGCGCCGAACGCGCCGGTGGAGACGAAGACCTCGATCGTGGCGGAGTCGCTCCCCTGCCCCAGCGACGAAACGTTCACGACGACCGTGCCGGAGTTCGCGCCGGCGGACGACGCGTTCACGGACGCGATGACGGGCGGCGTGTAGGACGGCGTCGTGAAGGAGACGGCCTCCGTGACGGTGACGAGGCCGAGCGCGCTGCCGGTTAGGCGCGCGCGGACGTAGTACGTCCTGCCGGGCTGGAGGCCGGTCAGCGTGAAGTCCTGCGAGCCGGGCGCCGAGACGGCGGTTCCGGTCTTCGTGACGGGCGTCGTGAACGCCTGGTCGGTCGCGTATTCGAGCACGACCGCGACCGTGCCGGTTTCGTCGCCCTTGCTCGTCACGTTCACCGTCGCCGTGTTCGACGTGAACGTCGGCGTGCCGACGGTCACGTTTCCGGCGGGCGGCTGCTTGACGACCTGCGGCGTGAACTTCACCGGGTCGGTCCACTGGTCGTAGGTGCCGGCGGCGTTGTAGAGGCGCGCGGAGACGTACCAGTCGACGCCCGCCTCGACCTGGATGCCGGAGAAGGTGCCGCTCTTCACAGCGGCGCCCTCGCCGACGGAGCCGACCGTGACGGTCTTCTCCCAGCGGTCCTCGAAGTACCACGCGTCGGGCGAGCGCGAGGCGTAGAGCTTGAGCGTGAGGCCGTCCATCGACGAGTCGAGCCGGACGGGGACGGTGAGCGAGGAGCTCGTCCAGGTCGCGGGCTGGTCGAGGAACGCCATCTCGCCGAGCTTGCCGCGGGCGCGGAAGAGGTGGCGGTCGCCGGCGTCGAGGAGCTGCTTCCACTGCGAGGCGTTGGACGAAGTGACGGACGAGAGCCCGTTCGTGTTCCACGCGGTGCCGTAGCGCAGGCTCGTGAAGGGCGAGCCGCTGTTCCACGGGTTGTTCGCCGCGCCCGCGCCGTTGCCGTTGCTGCCGACCGCGATCGCGATGTCGTGCCAGCCCGTCGTCGTCGGGGTGACGGAGCCCACCTGCGGCGTGGCGTTGCCGCCGTTCTCCTCGGAGCAGACGACCTCGCCGTCGACGCTGATCGACGCGGCGTAGAAGAAGTTCACGGCGAAGTAGTACTTCACGCCCTTCTCCATCCACATCTGGCCGCCGTAGGCCCACAAGCGGTTGTAGCTGTCCATCGGGTAGGTGGCGCCGTCGTAGGGGTTCGTCCAGTTGGACGTGGACTTGGTCTGGTACGACGCGACCGCGCCGTAGGCGAAGCTCGCGACGTAGCCGGAGGAGTTCCAGCGCGCGGCCTGGGCCGAGGACTTGGAGACGTCGAGCCCCCACTGCTGGCCGTTGCCCTTGTTGTAGCCCTGCAGGAGGCCGCCCTGGTAGTAGCCCTCGCCCCAGTTGAGGTTGCCGGGCGACTTCGTGGTGAAGGAGCCGGTCGCCGTCGCCTGGCCCGTGAGGTTGTTCGTGACGACGATCTCGTAGTAGTAGGTCGTCGAGTTGGAGAGGCCGGTCGCGGCGCCGGACATCGTGCCGGGCTCCACGATCTTCGAGAGCGCGGCGGGGCCGCTCGTGAGGGCCGAGGCGCTCGTGCCCCACCGGACGTAGCCGGAGGCGGAGGTCGCGCCGTTGCCGATCTTCGTGACGTCGAGCATGAACGAGCCGGCCGTGTAGGACGGCGTCACGGTGTGCGTGAAGACCGGATCGTTCGGCTCGAGCGTCTTGAAGCTCGTCGTGGCGACGCCGGTCTTGTTCGCGTCGTTCTTCACGGTGACGCGCACGTAGTAGGTCGTCTCGGGCTCGAGGCCCTCGAGGAGCGCGGTGAGGACCGCGCCCGCGGCGGGCGTGCCGGAGACGGTCGCGGTCTTGCCGTAGGACGTCGTGGTGCCGTACTCCAGCGTCACGGTCGCGCTCTTGGCCGCTTCGCCGAGCGTGGCGATCGAGATCGTCGCCGTCGCCGCGCGCTGCAGGACGTCGGTCATGTCCACCGCGACCTCGGGGTCTCCCACGGCCGTCGTCGTGAACGTCATCGTCGCGGACGTGCCGACCTTGCCCGCGTGGTTCACGGCGCGCACGCGCAGGTAGTAGGTCGTCTCGGACGAGAGCCCCGTCGCCGTCGCGGTGCCGACCTTCGGGACCGACGTGATGCCGGAGGCGATCGACGTGGACTTGGCGCCCGAGAAGTCGGACGACGTCGCCACGTCGTAGTAGAGCGCCGCCGAGACGGCGCCCTCGCCGAGCGCGGAGAGGTTGTAGGAGAACGTCGCCGTGTACTGCGCCACGGCGCCCAGCGTCGCGGAGACGACCGGGTTGCCGACGGGCTTGGTGGAGCCCGAGGCGGCGGCCGAGGTCCCGACCTTGCCGGAGGGCGACGCCACGACGCGGAGGCGGAAGTGGTAGGTCGTTTCGCCGGGCAGGTCCGAAAGCGTGTAGGTGCCGCTGTCGGCGCCCGTGATGTTCTTGAGCTTCACGCTCTGGCCGTAGGCGGCGGAGGTGCCGTAGTCGAGCCAGACCTCGGCGCCGGTGTTGCCGAGGCCGAGCGACGTGACGCTCCACGCGAGCGGGATGGTCGAGAGCGTCGTGGTGCCGACCGTGAGCGAGGCGACGGGAGTACCGTAGTCCTGCGTCGCGAGCTGCGCGGTGCGCGAGTAGACGGTCTGCGAGCCCTTCACGCCCTTCGTCCGGACGTAGTAGACGGTGTTGGGCGTGAGGCCGGAGATCGTGACGGAGGAGAGCCAGTTGGTCGTCGTGGTGGTGACGGCGGCCGTGCTCTGTTTCGTGCCGAAGTTCGCGTCGGTGGAGTATTCGAGGCAGACGGACGCGGAGGCGGCGCCGTCGCCGAAGCCCGCCACGCGCGGCCGCGCGGCGATGGTCGTGAGCCCGGTCTCGCCCTCCTGGATCGCCACGTAGAAGACGTTGCCGGCGGTCGGCTCGCGCACGACCGACCAGCCCTCGTACGTGCCGGAGGCGTTCGTCATGCGCGCGATCACGAACCAGCCGGTGAGGTCGCCCGCCGAGCAGAACTCGTCCCACTGGAACGAGAGGTCGTAGCTCTCGGAGGGCACCGTGCCGATCACCTTGCTCTGCGCCCAGTCCACCGCGTTGGAGCCGGCGTTGACGTGCCCCGCGTAGAGCGTGATCGTGCAGCCGTCCTCGACGCCGTCGGTGTGGATGGAGCCGGTGAGCGTGGTGCCGGCGATCATCAGGTCGTCGTTGAGCTCGACGAACGACGGCATCGAGTCGGAGGAGCGCACGCGCAGGAGGGAGGCGTCGCCCGGATCGCGGAGCAGGGACCAGTTGGCGTTGTTGGCGGCGTTCGCGGTCGTGCAGCCGTTGGTGTTCCAGCCGATGCCCTTGCCGGGATTGTAGTTCCGCGTGCAGTAGCCCTTGCCGCCCGACCAGTCGTAAACCCAGATGCGGATCGCGTGCCAGCCGTCGGACGCGTAGGTCTTGCTCGCGACCGTAGCGCCGGCGTTGTAGCCCGAGACGTTGCCCGCGCTCTGGCGCGTGAACCACTCGCCGTCGAGCTCGATCGCGACGCCGTCGTCCACGTAGTGGAAGAAGTTGTACGTGACGCCGCCCTTGAAGAACATCTCGCCTTCGTAGTAGTAGGTCGTGTTGTTCGCCCACGCCCACGTCGTCCCGGTGTAGGGGTTCTGCGCGGAGCACGAGCTGCCGGTGATGTCGGCCATGAACGGCCCGGGCGCGCGCTCGACGGCGTAGGTCGAGTAGGTGGAGGCGTTCGCCACCGTGACGTCGAAGTCCGGGTAGGAGCTGCCCGAGCAGGAGTAGCGCACCTGCTTGAGGCCGGGGGCAACGAAGCCCGGGTCGCCGGTCTCGAATGTCTGGGCCGCGCGCGCGAGCGACTTCTGGTTGTTGTTGACGAGCGTCACGCGGACGTAGTAGGTCGTGCCGGCGGAGAGGCGCGTCAGGGTGACCTCGGTGTCGCCGGTGCGCGTGACGGCGGCGGTCGCGGTCTTGGCGTCGGAGAAGTCGGCCTTCGTGGCGTATTCGATCGTCGCGGTGCCGGAGGAGGCGCCCGTGCCGAACTTCGTCACGCTGAGCGTCACGACGCCGCGCGTCACGGTCTCGGACGGCGCCACCGTGAAGGAGAAGTCCGGCGCCGCGGCGTCCACCGTCGTCACCGTCTTCGTGGCCGAGTAGCCGGTGAGCGGCGCGTCGTTCACGCCGCGCACGCGCAGGTAGTAGGTGACGCCCGCGGAGAGGCCCGTGAGGTTCGCGGTGCCCGAGGCGGCGCCCGTGGCGTTCTCCTTGACCGTCTTGGACTCGTAGGTCGCGAAGGTCGGGGACGTGGAGTAGTCCACGTAGACCGTCGCCTTCGTGACGCCCTTGCCGATCGAGGCGAGCGACCAGTCCACCGAGACCGTGGAGCCCGTCGGCTCGCCGACCGTCCCGATCGCGACGTCGGGCGCCGTCATCGGCTTCGTGGTGAAGGAGAGGATCTCGGTCGAGGTCGTGCCGGAGCCGGTGACGGTGACCTGGACGTAGTAGGTCGTGCCGGCGAGCAGGCCGGAGAGGGAGAACGTCTTCTCGCCGATTCCGACGGAGGCCGAGACGGACTCGGCGCCGGAGAGGTTCGCCGACGTGCCGTACTTCAGGACGGCGCTGCCGCTCGTCGCGGTTCCGCCGAGGGAGATCACGGAGAGCGTCGCGGAGGCCGTGTGGTAGGACACGTCGCCGACGCCGAGCGCGACGAACGGCGCGGCGAACGTGGTGATCTCGTAGGCGCCGATGTCGATCGTGCCGTTGACGCGCGGGTTGCCGAGGTAGTCCGTCGCGTTGGCGGCCCATCCCTGGGAGACGCCCTTGTCCTTGGCCTTGGAGGAGCTCGGCGGCATGTAGGGCGCCGCGGGCGGTCCGGCGAGCGTCTCGTCCGCGCGCTGGAGCGCCGCGCCGTTCACCATCGTCGAGTTGGTGATCGAGAGCGTGTCCGCCGTGCGGTGCAGGTTGTGGTCGGCGTAGAGCGTCGAGGGGTCGGTGCTCCAGGAGGAGGCGTAGTAGTACTGGCCATTGCCGGAGGTCGACGTGTTCGAGAGCGCCTGCTTGAAGTAGCAGTTCTGGAAGCGGGCGAGCGGATAGCTGCCGGTCGACCACGAGCCGGCGTTGCTGAACTGGTAGGCCGCGTTGTTCGCGAACGTGCAGTTCACGTACTGGCCGCCGTAGCAGAGGTTGCCGGAGGACGAGCCGCAGGAGTTGTCGGCGAAGACGCAGCTGCGGAAATTGCCGTACCCGTAGGCGACGCCGGAGTTGAACGTGTTGCCCGTGACCAGGCAGTGCTCGACGAGGAAGTTGAAGTCCGTGTCCTGCGAGCCCGTCCGGGAGCTGATCGTGCCGGAGCCGACCTTGTTCAGCGCGGAGGAGATCGTGGAGTCGTAGGAGGCGTAGTAGGCGTCGGTGACCGTGAAGCCGTCGAGCGCCGCGCCGGGCGCGCCGCCGACGAGGATCGCGCAGTTGTCGGTCTTGGTGCCGGCGACGCCGATGTCGCCGGAGAGGACCGTCCGGTGGGCGATCCAGTTGCGCTGGGCGCGCGCGGTCTCGACGCCGGAGAAGCCGCCGTAGACCGCCACGTTGGTGACCATCTGGAAGTAGTCGGTCCGCTTCGCGCCGGGCTTGTAGACGCCCTCGGCGACCCAGATCTCGGCGCCGGCCTTGCGCTTGGCGAGCGCGGACTGCAGGTCCGTGAAGGCGTCCGCCCAGCTCGTGCCGTCGTTGGCGCCGTCCGTCGCGTCGCAGTCGACGAACAGGACGAGCGCCGTACGGAAGTTGCGCTCCAGCGCCGTGCCGGCGGAGAGCGCGGAGACGTTGTAGGAGGCGGGGTCGCAGCCGAGCTGGCCCTGTCCGTCGGCGAGCTTCACGACGCCGCTCCAGCCGACGGCGACGTTGAGCGAGTAGACGCCGAGCGAGTCGGTCGTGGCGGAGTAGCGGCCGTCGCCCGTGACGACGCGGACGCCGGGGATGGGCTGGCCCTCGGGGTTCTTCACCGAGCCCCAGACCATCGCGCCCCTGGGGATGCCGCGCAGTTCGACGCCCCAGACGTTGCCGCAGTCCTGCGTGTAGGGCTGGCAGCCGGTCTGGCTCGACTTGCCGACCGTGGCGGTCTTCGTGCCGAAGGTGTAGTCCGATGTCGCGGCCGCGGTGAACGAGACCGTCGTTTCGCTCGGGATCCGGGTCACGGCCCAGATGCCGCGGCTGTCGGACGTCACGGTCTTCTTCGTGCCGTCCGCGAGCGTGCAGGTGACGGCGAGGTTCGGGATCGGGCGGCCGTCGGGCGTCAGGGTGCGGCCGGAGACGATCTCGCCCGTGCCCTGCGGGAACATGTTGTAGTAGACGAAGCTCGTGGAGTAGCCGCCCCAGTTGTCCCAGGTGTAGTAGCCGTCGGACGAGCCGCCCCAGCCGAAGTTCACGTGGAAGTAGGCCTGCCCGTCCTGGAAGCCGTAGCCGTCCATCACCGTCGCGTGGCCGGACGAGCCGCTGACCACCCAGCCGGCGATCGGGCACGGGATCTTCGCGTCGAGGTTGCACATGACCGCGTTGGTGAGCTGCGAGGCGCCCGTGCCGGAGAACGTCGTGGCGTGGGTGCTGGCGATCCTCGTCGAACGGATGTTGTCGAACTTGAACACCTTCATCAGCGCGGCCGGGTAGTTGTTCGCGCCCGTGCCGCCGCTCTTGTAGGAGGCGCCGTTCACGATGCCGATGTCGACGAGCAGCGCGCCGAGCGCCGCCTGGTCGTATTTGCCGTAGGGGGTCTTGGTCGAGTTGACGTACATCTTGTCCCACTGGTAGGCGCCGCCGCTGCCGTTGCCGCCGCGCGTGATCCAGTTCGTGCCGGAGGAGATCGTCGTGGTGCCGTTGTAGTAGGAGGGGGACGAGGAATAGACGCCGGTCGAGGAGCCGCGCTGGCCGTTGGCGTAGTTGTAGATCGTGCCGCTCACGTTCTCGTACTGGCCCGGGGCCGACTGCGGCCACTTGTGGTAGAAGATCGCCTGGCCCATGGCGGTCTGCGTGCAGCCGCAGACCACCCTGCCGGGCGTGTAGTAGTTCTCGCCGGAGCCGCTCTGGCTCCAGCGGGTCTCCATGAGCGTGGGGACGCGGATGTCGGCGAGCGAGGCGAGCGCCGTGGGCGCCTCGATCCGGTTCGGGTCCGCCGCCGCGCGGAACCGCGCCCAGCGGTCGGCCTGGGCGGGCTGGACCTCCTGCGCGAAGGCGTAGGCGTTCTCCGCGTCAAGCGCCTCGAGGACCTCGGCGTCGTCCTCGTCGAGCGGGCCCTCGCCCGCGGCGGCGGCGAGCGCCGGCGCCGCGGCGGGCGCGGCCGGGACCGCGAGACCGTTCGCGGCGCGGTACTGCGCGACGAGCTTGGCGAGCAGGAAGAAGCGCGCGGGGCTGGCCTCGTTGGTGAACGCGTCGCCCACCTCGCCGTCGTGCGAGAAGGCTGGGACGGGGTCCATCGTGTCGTCCGCGGAGACGACCATCCAGCCGCCGCCCGGGAACTCGAAGACCCAGGCGACCGTCGCCTCGGCCCCGTCGATGTCCGCCGTCAGGGGAACGGGGTCCGGGACATCGCCGGCCGGGAGACGGCCGCCGAGGACCTCGCCGTCCATGTAGGCGCGGTAGCCCTGGACGAGCAGCTTCGCGCCGTCGGCGTCGACGGGCGCCGCGGACGCGGCGGGAACGAGGAGGAGCGCCGCCGCGAGCGCGGCGACGAAACGGAACGGACGGACGAGTTTCATGTTTTGGTCGGGGTTCGGGTAAAGCCGCAGCCACCGGTTTTACCGGAATTGCGTGCATTATACCCCCTTTCCCCGGTTCGCGCAAGTACCCGTTCGGATAGCCCCCGCGGAAATGGCCGTGGAGATGGAGGAAAAGGGGCCTCCCGGCCGCTATGCGAAGACGTCGCGGAAGTCGATGCCCTCGGCGGCGAGGGCGTAGACGGCAAGCGGAATCCCCTCGGCCGCGCGGCGGCACGCGAGAAGATAGGCGCCGTAGTCCGCGTCGGATTCGCCCTCCGCCGGCGGGCGCAGGCCGAAGAGCGCCAGG
>CAMNDA010000062.1 GCA_946534745.1 uncultured Verrucomicrobiota bacterium
CTGCGGCAATCGGCCGCGGGAGAGTAGCGCGCCGCCAAGGTTTTCTTCCGGGGCCGTCCGATCCGCGCGATCGGGCGGCCCCGTCCTTTTTCCCGCCCCGGTCCCGGCATCGCCGGTCCCTGGGCTCTTTCGTTCGGCGCCGACGGTCTTCCGCGCTCAGCAGTTGCCGACGAGGACGCGGCGGAGGCGGCGGCGGGCGACGTCGGCCAGGCGGCGGACGGTCGCGACGGGCGTCGGCCCGGCGTCGAGCAGGCGCCAGCGCGGGAAGAAGCGCGTGACGTGCAGCGGCAGGTCCGGCGAGACGGAGGCGAGGAAGCCGGCGATGGAGTCGATCGCCTCGTCCGTGTCGTTGCGGCCCGGGACGACGAGCGTTGTCGCCTCGACGTGGACGCCCGCCTCGTGCAGCGCGCGGATGGTCGCGCATGCGGCGGCGAAGTCGCCGCCCACCCAGTCGTAGAACGCCTGGTCGGGGCCCTTGAGGTCGATGTTCGCGGCGTCCAGCAGCGGCGCGAGCTCCGTGACGACCGCCGGCGAGGCGACGCCGTTCGAAACGAGGACGTTCGCGAGGCCCCGCGCCCGGATCTCCCGCGCGCAGTCGCGCACGAACTCCCACCCGACGAGCGGCTCGTTGTAGGTGTAGGCCAGGCCCAGGTTGCCGCGCTCCTCCGCAAGCTTCGCCGCGAGGTCCGCGAGCGCGGCGGGCGTCGTCTCCGTCCATTCGACCGCGTCCGCGCCGGCCTGCGAGATGGAGTGGTTCTGGCAGAACGGGCAGCGCAGGTTGCACCCGAAGCTCCCGATGGAGAGCACCGGGCGCCCCGGGCGGAAGAACGCGAGAGGCTTCTTCTCGATCGGGTCGAGCGCGAGCGACGTGACCTTGCCGTAGTTCGCGCAGACGACGCGCCCGCCCTCGGCCCGCCGCGCGCGGCAGGCGCCGGTCTGCCCGTCGGAAAGGCGGCAGCGGCGGGGACAGGCTTCGCAGATTTGGACCGGGTCGGTTGCGTCCATGCCGCGAAGTCTAGCAGAAGCGCCGTGGCGGGGTCAAAGGCGGCGGTGCGGTCGCCAGAGTGGAAATGGCAGAATCCGTTCTAGCCGAGCCGAACGATTTCTGGTAGAATGACGGCTCCATGAAACCGCAACTCGTCCCCCTTCCCCGCTCCGTCGAGGAACGCGACGGCGCGTTCCGCCTCGATCCCGGAGCCGCCATCGGCTTCGAGGGCCCCGCCTCCGCCCGCGAGATCGCGGAGCTGCTCGCGGAGTGCCTTCGCCCCGCCACCGGCTTCGCGCTGCCCGTCCGCGAGGGCGCGGGCGCGATCACGCTCGCGCAGTCCGCGCCCGACCCGGAGCCGGACGACGCGGGCTTCCTGCCGGAGGCCTACGCGCTTGACGTCGCGCCCGGCGGCGTCCGCCTCGAGGCTGCGACCTCGTGGGGGCTCGCGCGCGGCGTGCAGACGCTGCGGCAGCTCCTTCCCGCGGAGATCTACGCGTCCGAGGCGCGCCCCGGGATCGCGTGGGAGGCGCCCGCCGTCCGGATCGAGGACGAGCCCGAGTGCCGCTGGCGCGGCCTCATGCTCGACTCATCGCGCCACTTCTGGAGCACGGACGACGTCTGCCGCTTCGTCGAGCTGCTGGCGCAGCACCGCATGAACGTCTTCCACTGGCACCTCACGGACGACCAGGGCTGGCGCATCGAGATCCGCAAGTACCCGCGCCTCGCGGAGGTCGGCTCCGTCCGCGCGGAGACGCTCGTCGGCAAGCTCGGCGCGTGGCCGCACCGGTTCGACGGCACGCCCTACGGCGGGTACTACACGCAGGACGACATCCGCCGCGTCGTCGCGTTCGCCGCGCGCCGCCGCGTCGTCGTCGTCCCGGAGATCGACATGCCCGGCCACATGTGCGCCGCGATCGCCGCCTACCCGGAGCTCGGCGACGGCGACTGGGCCCGCCCCGCCGTGCGCACGATCTGGGGCATCTCGCAGCACGTGCTCAACATGGAGGAGTCCACGCTCGCGTTCTGCAAGGACGTCTGGACGGAGATCATGGAGCTCTTTCCCTCGAGGTTCCTCCACATCGGCGGCGACGAGGCCCCGCGCCACGAATGGGAGGAGAGCCGGCGCGCGCAGGAGCTGATGGCCGAGCGCGGACTCAAGAAGCCCGAGCAGCTGCAGGCGTGGTTCACGAAGCAGCTCGACGCGTTCTTCCGCTCGCGCGGTCGGCGCCTGCTCGGCTGGGACGAGATCCTCGAGGGCGGCGTCGACCCCTCGGCCGCCATCGCCTGCTGGCGCACCGACTGGAAGGGCTGGGGCTACGTGGACGACACCGTCCGCGCCGGCCACGACGTCGTGCTCGCCCCCACGTCGTTCGCCTACTTCGACTACTACCAGGACGAGCCCATCGCCGAGGAGCCGCCCGCGATCGGCGGCATGCTGCCCCTCTCGAAGGTCTACTCGTTCAGCCCGCGCCTCACGGCCGTGCCGCCCGAGGCCGCTCGGCGCGTGCTCGGCGCGCAGGGCCAGCTCTGGACCGAGTACATCGCCACGCGCGACCACCTCGACTACATGGCGTACCCGCGAGCCTGCGCGCTCGCCGAGGTGCTGTGGACGCCGCCGGAGCGCCGCCGCTACGCGGAATTCCTGGATCGCCTCGCCGCGCAGCGCGCGCGCTTCGCCGTCCAGGGCGTGAAGGCGCGCCCGCGCCCGTAGCGGAGCCCGCGGAGGCCCCGGAAAGAGAACGCCGCGCGGCCGGTACGGCCGCGCGGCGGACGCGGTTGCCGCGTTGGCGGGCTAGAGGTACTTGTGCTCCTTGTACCAGTCGAAGGCGAGCTTGAGGCCTTCGTCGAGCTTCACCTTGGGCTCGTACTCCAGCTCCCTGCGGGCCTTGTCGATCACGAAGCCGCGGTTCTGGCGGTACCAATCGACGCGGCGCGGGAAGAGCGGCGGGTCGCCCGGGAGGATCTTCCAGATGCCGGCCACGAGGAACGAGAGCCAGTACATCGGGTAGAACGGCAGGTGGACCATGCGGCAGCGCTTGATCATGCCGTCGGCCTTCTCGATGTCGGCGATCTTCCGGACGATGTCCTTGATGAAGAAGAACTTGTCGTCGGCGATGATGTAGGTCTGGCCCTTCGAGGCGGGGTGCGACATCGCGAGCGTGAAGGCGTCGCAGAAGTTCTCCACGTAGACCGGGTGGTAGAACGCCTCGCCCTTGCCGAAGAAGGGGAACCAGCCCTTCTTGACCTGCTTGTAGATCATCAGGAAGCGGGCGGGGTCGCCGGGGCCGTAGAGCGCGGTCGGGCGGAGGATGGTGATGTCGAAGTCGGGGTTCTCCTTCAGGAACTCGTGCGCGACCTTCTCGCCCTCGTACTTGGTGTACTGGTAGTAGTCCTCGGGCTTGATGGGCGACTCCTCGGAGCCGGGGCGCGGGGGCTTCTCCGAGAGCGAGGCGATGTCGCCGTGGACGCCCTGGGTGGAGCAGTAGATCACCTTCTTCACGCCGCTCTCCTTGCAGATCTGCAGCAGGGAGCGCATCGCGTGGATGTTGGTGTTGTCGTAGACCTCGTGGGAGACGTTGATGAGGCGGAAGGCGGCGGCGAGGTGGTAGACCGCGTCGCACCCCGCCACGGCGCGGCGGAGGTCGTCGGGGTTGGTGACGTCGCCGATGATCACCTCGGCGCCGAGGCGCCGGAGCTCCTCGAGGAGCTGCTCCTTCTCGGGGTTGGGGGAGCTCTGGTTGTCGAGCACGA
>CAMNDA010000063.1 GCA_946534745.1 uncultured Verrucomicrobiota bacterium
CGCCTCGACCCCGACGCCCTCGGCTTCGACCCCGCCACGAACGCCCGCCTCGCCGCGGACTTCGTCCCAGACTTCTCCGAGCCCGCCTCCTCCACCGAGGTCCGCGCCCGCCTCGCCGCCGGCGAAGACGTCTCCGCCTTCCTCCCCTCCCCCGTCGCCGCCTACATCCGCGACCGCGGGCTCTACCGCCCCGCTCCAGCACCGTCCGCGCCCCGCGCGAACGTCGTATCGATTCTTCTTCCCGTTCTCTGCTTCGAGTTGGCCGCCCTGTCCCTCGCCCTGGGCGTGGCGGGGTTGTTGCTCAGCCTCCCGTTTCTCGGAATCGCCTTTCTGTGGGCGGCCGGCGGATTCCTTCTGGCGAGCGTTGCGGTCCGCGCCGTCAGAGCCGGAAAGAACGGGGGAAAACGGACCTTGGCGTTCGCTTGCACGGCCGTTCTCGCCGTCGCTTCATTCTATTCGTTCTTTTCCGCGGTCTCTTCGTTCGCGGCGTGGCGGGCGCCTTACGACATCAGCGATGCGTTCGGAGACGACGCCTATCCGGGCTTGATCGAAATCGTCGGATTCCGCTACCACCCGCCGACGCCCTGGTCCGAGTCGTCCTACGAGGCGCGGACGGAATTCCGCGCCGCCAGCCCGCGCTTCTTCTGCGAAGAAACGGATTCGGGAGCGGAACGCGTCGGCGCCGACGTCGCCCGGCTCGCGATCCGGAAAGCCCGCAAGGCGTTCCGCGCCTTCCGTCCCGATTCCGGGGAAGCGGTGTTCGTCGTCGCACGGAACGGCGCCCCGCGCTGGACGATCGTCCTCGGCGAAAACCCCTCCGAATGCGTCGTCCTCGCCGAATGACCCGCTCCTCTCGAATTTTCAACTTCCAACTTTGAACTTTACACTCCAATGAGCCGCCCGCGCCCGCCCGGCGCTTGGCCGCGCTCCCCATTCTGCATTGCGCATTGAGCATTGCGCATTGCCCCGTCCGACTTCGTCGATTGCGTCGATTCGGTCGATTGCGTCGACCGGCCGCTCGCCGGGGAGGCCCGCCCCCTGATTCCGGCCCGTCGACAACAGGACGACGAGACGACGGGCTGACGAGGAGACAAGATCGCGCCTCCAGGCGCTTCGCGGAAGAGAGGCCCGATTGCTCGTCGTCCCGTCTTCTTGTCATCTCGTCGTCCTCCAGATCCGCCACACCCTCTCCGGCCCCCTCCTTGAGGGGGCTGTCGCCCTCCGGGCGACTGGGGGAGTCTCCGCGGAAAAAGGAGGGAAGCATGGGGAAAACCTCCTCGCCCTTCCGGTCTGGTACGTCTAGCTTTGCAAGTTTGAGCGGGGGTGGTAGAATCGGCGGCATGCAAAACGACCTTCGCAAGGACGCCGCCGCGCGGCGCGTGCTGCTCGTCGCCCACCGCGGCGCCTGGGGCGGCGACATCCCGTGCAACACCCTCGCCTCCTACGACATCGCCCTCGCCCACGGCGCGGACATGATCGAGATCGACGTGGACATGACGAGCGACGGCAGGCTCGTCATCTTCCACCCGTGGATGGAGCGCCCGCTCCTCGGATTCGGCGACCGCATCGCGAACCACCCGTGGAGCTTCGTGAGGGAGCTGCGCTACCAGAACATCGACGACTGCCCGACGCCGTTCGGCATCTGCACGTTCGAGGAGGTGCTCGACCGCTTCCGCGGCCGCTGCTACCTCAACGTCGACAAGTTCTGGGAGCATCCCGCCGAAATCGCCGCCGCCATCCGCGCGCGCGGCATGCAGGACCAGTGCCTCGTCAAGACCGGCCCCGACCCGCGCGTGCTCGGCATCATCGAGGAGCACGCCTCCGACATGCCGTTCCTCGGCATCGTCCGCAGCGAGGCGGACTGCGAGGCGTTCGCCGCGCGGAAGATCCGCCTCGAGGGCTTCGAGACGATCTTCCGCTCGGACGACGAGCCGGTCGCCTCCCCCGCGTTCGTCGAGCGCCATCACGCCGCCGGGCGGCTCCTCTGGGCCAACTCGATCGTCTACAACTTCCGCGACGTCATCGCCGCCGGCCGCAGCGACGACCGCGCGATGACCGGCGACCCCGAGGGCTCCTGGGGCTGGCTCGCCGACCGCGGCTTCGACTTCATCCAGACCGACTGGCTCCGCGACTGCGCCGACTTCCTCGCGCGCACCGGCCGCCGTTCCTGACCCCGGAACGGCGTCCCCGCCCGCTAGCCGAAGAATCCGGGGAGTCCGCCGGCGGCCCGGGCGGCGGCGACGGCGGCCAGGACCTTGCCGCGGTCCTTGCGGCCGGGGGAGGATTCGACGGACGAGGAAAGGTCGAAGAAGACGGCGCCCGAGGCGGTCGCCGCCGCGGCGAGGTTGTCCGGGCCGAGGCCGCCGGCGAGGGCGAAGGGCAGGGGAGAGAGGGCGCGCGCGGCGCTCCAGTCCCATGCGGCGCCGTTGCCGCCCGGCAGCGCGCCGCGGCCGCATTCGACGAGGAAGCGCGTGTCCGCCGGGTAGGCCTCCGCTTCGGCCGCAAGGTCTCCGCCGCGGAGAACCTTGAG
>CAMNDA010000064.1 GCA_946534745.1 uncultured Verrucomicrobiota bacterium
CGCCTCGGCGCGGGCCTCGGAGCCAGCGCCCTCGGCGAGCAGCTCCGCGACGAGCCGCGCGCGCCGCGCGGCGCGCGCGGCGTCCGGCGGCGCGGCGGCCGCGCCCCCGGCGAGCAGGAGCCAAAGCGCGACCGCGCGGAGCGAATGCGCCGGAGCGGTCATTCGCCGTAGGCCGTGACGGTGAACTTCGTGAAGAGCCCCAGGAACGAGTCCTGGTGGTAGTCGGCGAAGTAGACCTTCTCGAGGCCTCCGTTCTCGACGGCGCGCTGCAGCGCCATGTCGCAGACGGAGACGGAGAGAAACCCGCCGAGGGGCCAGGCCCAGACGTAGAGGTTCTCCGTGGCGGTTCCGGTCTTGAGGTTCTCGCAGGGGACGGGCTCCGTGATCGGCGTGAGCGGCGCGGAGAAGTCGGCGAACGCCCCCGGCGGCGGCACGACCGTCCGCTTGCTGGCGACGGAGACGCAGCCGCTGCACAGCGCCGCCAGGAGCGGCAGCAGGAGTAGCTTTCCGCGCATGTCACTCTCCGTAGACGACGACCGTGGTCTCCTGGATGACGCCGAGGATGTTCTTGTACTTGTAGTCAACGTGGTTGATCTTCCTGAGGCCGCCGTTCTTCGCGGCCGTCGCGAGGGAGCAGTCGCCCGTGGCGACGAGGCCCAGGATCGTCTTCGAGGTGGCCTCCCCGGACTTCGGCCCCAGCTGGACCGGGCCCTCGGTGGAGAGCGGGGCCGTCACTTCGGAGTAGAGCCCCATGGGCGGCTTGAACGGGGCGCTGACGCAGCCCGCGGAGACGACGGCGGCGGCGCATGCGGCCGCGAGGATTCCTGTGCGTTTCATGATGCGGATCGTGTGGTTGGTTTTCCGTCCGGGCCCTTTCGCCGGAACGGATGTGCAGTATGCCACGGACCCCGCCCGTCCGTCAATCGCGCGGGAGGGCCGGACGCTAGAAGAACGCCTTCGGATCGAAGATCGAGGGCGGGAGCTCCTCGTTCACGCGGAGACGGTCGAAGCGCGAGACGGTCCGGACCGGGCGGCCGTCGATCGCGGTCTCGAACACCTCCCGGCCGAACAGCCACGCGCCGGAAACGGCCTCGACGGGGGATTCGAAGGATAGGGTCGCCAGAAGCGCCGTGCGCGATTCGTCGGCGAACGCCTCCAGCCGGACGACGCGCCCCTCGGCATCGAACGAGACGATCGTTGCGGCGGCGGCGGCCTCCGCCGGCGCCGATCGCGGGCGAAGCGCGATCTGCCGCGCGAAGGGAGCGGCCGGCGGGACGATCTCCGACGCCGTGGCGGGGTCCAGCGGGGCGAGGCGCTCCTCCGGCGAGGCGGGAACGGAGAAGAGGTTCGCGGCCTGCACCGGGTTCTGTTCGGCGACCGCTCGGGCCGAGGGCTTGTCGCCCTTCGCGGCGCTCCAGACCGAGACGCCGTCGATGACCGTGCGCTTCTCCGCGGGCGCGAGCGCCTGGACGTTGAGCCGGCCGCCGCGAGCCCAGACGACGCGCGAGACGGTCTCTCCGGCCGACGAACCGCCCGTCCGCGTTTCCCGGCGCACGGTGCACGAGAGGTTCGTCACGGCGGCGTAGCGCGCGGAGACGGCGGCAAGGATGTTCGTCGCGGGAACGGACAGCTCGGCCGGAACGGGTGCGCCCGCCCCCTCGGCCGCGGCGTACGCGGCGAGGAGAAGGAAAGCGCCGGCGGCGGACCGCAGGGTCCGCCCCGGCGCGTGGGATGCAAGAGCCGGCACGGCCTAGAAGTAGGCGGGCTCGGCCTTCTGCAGGTCGCTGGTCGTGACGCCGCTGTAGCCCTCGAGACCGGCCCAGACGTAGCCGACCCAGATGAGCTGGAGCCACTCGCGGATGTTGATCGACTTGCCTTCGTTGTAGGCCGCCGCGGTGCGGATGCCGAAGCAGCAGCCGACGAGGCCGCCGACGACGCCGCCGCGCCCGGGGGCGGCCTCCGCCTTGGCGGCCGGGGCCGCCACGAACATCGCCGCAACGAGGGCGATCGCGAGAATCTTCTTCATGTGCTTTTTCCTTGGTGTTGTGGCGGGGTCTCCCCCGCGCGTTCGAACGTTGCGGGAATTCTACCAGAAACCGTGTTGCATTCCAAGCGAAATCCGCGCATTGCCGGGAGGGTGGGGTTCTGCTATCATCCGGGCCCATGGAAAACCACGCCCTGATCGTCGCCCTCGACGTCCCCTCCGCCCGAGAGGCCGCGGAAGCCGTCGCCCGCATCGGCGACGCCGTCTCGTTCTACAAGGTCGGCCTCGAGCTCTTCCTCGCCGACGGCCCCGAAACGCTCCGCATGCTCCGCGCCGAGGGCAAGCGCGTCTTCCTCGACCTGAAGCTGCACGACATCCCGCGCACCGTCGAGCGCGCCGTCGGCTCGTGCCTTCGCTGGGAGCCGGACCTCCTCACGATCCACGCGCAGGGCTCCGTCGCGATGGTCGAGGCCGCCGCGCGAGCCGTGCGCGAGGCCGGCGCCGCGACGAAGATCCTCGCCGTCACGGTCCTCACGAGCCTCGACCGCTCCGACCTGGACCTCCTCGGCGTCGCTCGCCCCGTGGAGGAGCAGGTCCTCGCGCTCGGGCGCCTGGCCGTCGGCGCAGGGGCGCACGGCCTCGTCTGCTCCCCGCGCGAGGCCGGCGCGCTGCGCGCCGCGCTCGGACCGGGCGCGCTCCTCGTAACGCCCGGAGTGCGCCCCGCGGGCGGCGCCGTCGGCG
>CAMNDA010000065.1 GCA_946534745.1 uncultured Verrucomicrobiota bacterium
GGCCACCGGGCGCGCGGGCCACGCCCTCGCGGGATCGTCGGGGAGGCGGATCTCGACGCGCTCCACGCCCGAGGTGCGGAACTTCGGGTCGTAGGCGAGGAAGCGGTCGGCCGCGAGCGCGAAGCCGGGCGTCGCGAAGGCGCGGTTCTCGGAGATGAGCGAGTCGAGGTTTCGGTAGTGGATGCCGCCGCAGTTCGGGCAGCGGTAGGGCATCGAGCGGGCGGGCGAGCGGCCCTCCTCGTCGCGCTTGAGCCTCCAGGCGACCTCGACGAACGAGGCGCCGAACCGGTCGTGGAGCTCGGTCGTGCGCTCGACGGCGGCGAGCGCGGCGGGCTTCTCCGCGGCGGGCTTCTCCGCGGCGGGCGCGGCGGGGTCCTGCGCGAAGGCGAGGACGGGGACGAGGGCGAGCAGGGATGCTTTCATGGGAGTGGTCCTTTCGTGTCGGAACGCTATTCGATGATCTCCTTCTCCGGGTCCTCGAAGAAGTTGAGGGTGAGCGGGACGCGGCGGCCGCGGCGCTCGACGACGACCGCGATCTTGGTCGTCTCGGCGAGGCGCGCCATCGCGTCGTCGTAGACGGCGCCGATCTCCTCGAGCGTGGCGACGGGCCGGCCGCCGACCTCGCGGAGGATGTCGTTCTCCTTGATGCCGGCGCTCTCGGCGTTGCCGTCCCACGAGACCGCGGAGACGAACAGGCCGCCGTCGGGCGCGTAGAAGGCCAGCTGCGGGTTGTCGAATCGGTTGATCTCCTTGGCGGTGAAGCCCCAGCGCGGCAGGACCTTCTCCTCGCCCTCGACGGCGCCCTTGGCGCGCGGCGTGACGGCGATCTCGAGTTCCGCGCCGCCGCGGACGACCGCGAAGCGCGTCTCCGTCCCCTCGGGGATGCGGCCGAGGCGGCGCTCCAGCGCGGGCATCTGCTCCCAGGTGAGCGCGGTCACGGGCCCGCCGTCGACGGCGACGACGCGGTCTCCCGCCTTGAAGCCGGCCTTGCGCGCGGGGCTGCCGAGGTCGGTGCCGGAGACGACGACGCCGTTGGTCGCCTCGAAGACCATGTTGCGGTCGAAGTCGCGCAGCGGCTGGAACCGGAACCCGAACCACGCCCAGCCGGCGCCGCCGTCCTCGCGCAGCGCGGGGAGGACCTCGAGGACCGTCGGGGAGGGGATCGTGAAGGCCTGGTCGCCGAAGAGCACCCCGCGCGCGTTGATGCCGACGACGCGCCCGGTGGTGTCGACGAGCGGGCCGCCGGAGTTGCCGGGGCTGATCGCGGCGTCGGTCTGGTACCACAGCGTGTAGCGGCCGGCGCCCTCGAGGTAGCGGTCGGTGCAGGAGACGATGCCCATCGTGACGGACCGCGCGAGTCCCCACGGCGCGCCCATCGCGAGTACGACGTTGCCGATCTCGACCGTGTCGGGCGAAAGCTCGGCGAAGGGCAGGGCGGGGGAGCCCTCCGGGCGCTCGAGGCGCAGCAGCGCGATGTCGAGGTCCTGGTCGAAGCCGACGACGCGCGCCGGGAGCGCGGTGCCGTCGGTGAGGAGGCACCGGATCTCCTCGGCCTTGTCGATCACGTGGTGGTTCGTGAGCAGCTCGCCCTCGGGGCTGATCACGACGCCGCTCCCGGAGACGACGCCCTTCTCGTCCTTGCCGGAGCTCAGGTCCTTGCGGACGACGCGGATGTAGACGAGGGCGGGGAAGACGGCGTGCTGCGCCTTCTCGATCGTGTCGCGGAAGTCGGCGGGGGCCGCGGCGGGCGGCGCGGAGGCGCAGCCGGCGAGCAGCGCGGCGGCGGCGAGGAGGGGGAGGAGCGTCTTCATGGGAATGCTGAATGCTGAATGCTGAATGCTGAATGATGAATGCTGAATGATGAATGATGAATGCGCGGGGGCGTCAGGCGTCGGCGGGGAAGCGGACGCCCCAGGAGGCGCGGAGGGCGTCCATCGCGCGGAGCGCCGCGAGCGTGGCGGAGTGCGGCGCCTCGGGGCATTCGGGGAGGCCGGCGGCGATGGCGCGCGCGGCGGCGCGGAACTCGTACTCGTAGCCGTTGCAGTCGAAGGGGAAGCGGAGGTCCTCGGGCTCCCCGCCGCCGAACGGGACGACGCGGAAGCCCTCGCAGCGGACGAGCTGCGGCACCTCGATCGAGCCCGTCGTCCCGACGATCCGCGCGCCCGCGCCGCCCGCGGCGGTCGCGGAGCAGGCGCACGCCGCGATGCGGCCGTCCGCCCAGCCGAGCGAGAAGGCGGACTGGTCGTCGACGCCGGTCGGCAGGAGCGTCGCGCGGCCGGTGGCGTCCGCGAAGTCCTCGCCGAAGTGCAGCAGCGCGAAGGCGATCGGGTAGACGCCGAGGTCGAGCAGCGCGCCGCCGCCGAGCGCGGGTTCGCGGATGCGCTCCTTCTCCGACACCGGGACCTCGAAGACGGCCTCGATCAGGCGCGGCGCGCCGATGCGGCCGGCGCGCAGCGCCTCGCCGATCGCGGCCGAGGCGGGGAGGAACCGCAGCCACATCGCCTCGCCGCAGAAGAGGCCGCGCCCGCGCGCGAAGTCGAGGACGGCGGCCGCGCGGGGGCCGTTCTCCGCGAAGGGCTTCTCGCACAGGACGTGCTTGCCGGCGCGGAGGCAGAGCAGGGCGTGCTCCGCGTGGAGGGTGTTGGGCGTGGCGACGTACACGAGGTCCGTCTCCGGATCGGCGGCGAGCGCCTCGTAGGACCCGAACGAGGTTTCGAAGCCGTGGCGGGCGGCCAGCGCGGCGGCGCGGG
>CAMNDA010000066.1 GCA_946534745.1 uncultured Verrucomicrobiota bacterium
GGGTTCGCCTTGCCCTTCGAGAGCTTCATCACCTGGCCGACGAGGAACTGCAGGCTCGCCTTCTTGCCCGCGCGGAACTCCGACGCCGGCTTCGGGTTCGCCTCGATCGCCTGGCGCGCGAGCGCCTCGACCGCGCCGGCGTCGGATACCTGCGCGAGGCCGCGCTCCTTCACGATTGCGTCCGGGTCGCCGCCCTTCTCGAAGATCTCCTCGAGGAGCTCCTTCGCGGTCGGGCCGTTGATGGTGCGGGCCTCGACGAGCCTGAGGAGCGACGCGAGCGACGCGGGCGTGACGGTTTTCAGGTCCGCGATGTCGAGCGACGCGGCGCCGAGCAGACGCAGCAGGTCGCCCATGATCCAGTTGGCGGCGGGCTTGGCGGGCGCGCCGGCGGCGACGGTCGCCTCGAAGAAGTCGGCGAGCGGCTTCTGCGCGGCGAGGACGCCGGCGTCGTAGGCGGGGATGCCGAACTGCGATTGGAAGCGTTCGCGCTTGGCCTCGGGCGCCTCCGGCAGGAGCGCGCGCCAGGCCTCGACCTGCTCCTCGGTCAGATCGACGGGTAGGAGGTCCGGCTCGGGGAAGTAGCGGTAGTCGTGGGCGTTCTCCTTCGTGCGCATCGAGAACGTTTCGCCCAGGTCGCCGTCCCAGCGGCGCGTCTCCTGGACGACGGCGCCGCCGGCCTGCAGCAGGGCGGTCTGGCGCGCGATCTCGAACTCGAGCGCGGCGTGGATGCCCTTGAAGGTGTTCATGTTCTTGATCTCGACCTTCGTGCCGAGCGCGTCGGAGCCCTCGGGGCGGAGCGAGACGTTCACGTCCGAGCGCATGTTGCCGTCCTCGAGGTTGCAGTCGGAGACGCCGGCGTAGACGAGGATCTCGCGGAGGCGCTGGAGGTACTCCATCGCCTCGTCGGGGGAGGCGAGGTCGGGCATGCCGACGATCTCCATGAGCGGCGTGCCGCAGCGGTTGTAGTCGACGCCGGAGTGCCGCGCGTAGTGGTTGATCTTGGCGGCGTCCTCCTCGAGGTGGATGTGGTCGAGGCGGATGCGCTTCGGGGCGCCGGAGGGGACGCCGCCCTCGTGGATCTCCACGCCGCCGCCGAGGCAGAGCGGGGCGCCGCTCTGGGAGATCTGGTAGTTCTTCGACATGTCCGGGTAGAAGTAGTTCTTCCGGGCGAACTCGGCGTGGCGGGCGATCTCGCAGCCGAGCATGAGGCCGGACATGACGACGAGCTTCACGGCCTCCTTGTTCGCGCGCGGGAGGGCGCCGGGCAGGCCCAGGCAGACGGGGCAGACGTTCGTGTTGGGCTCGGTCTCCGTGGAGAGCAGGCACCCGCAGAACATCTTCGTGCGGGTCTTCAGCTGGACGTGCGTCTCGAGTCCGATGTTGACGAGGTATTTCATTTGAGGAGGTCCTCCATCGCGCGAGCGGCCCTGAGCAGCCTCTGCTCCTCGAACGGCGGGCAGAGGATCTGGAGGCCGACGGGGAGGCCGAGGTCGGCGGTGCGGCCGCAGGGGATCGAGACGCCGCAGAGGCCCGCGAGGTTCGCCGGGACGGTGAACGCGTCGCAGAGGTAGGCCTGCAGCGGGTCGTTCACGGTCGAGTCGAGCTTGAAGGCCGGCGTCGGCGCCACGGGGCAGAAGATCGCGTCGACCTTCGCGAACGCCGCCTCGAAGTCGCGGCGCACGAGCGTCCGCACCTTGAGCGCGCGGTTGTAGTAGGCGTCGTAGTAGCCGCTCGAGAGCACCCACGTGCCGAGCAGGATGCGGCGCTTCACCTCCGGGCCGAAGCCGTGCGTGCGCGAGAGGTCGTAGAGCGACTGCAGCGAGCCGTCGGGCCCGACCTCGCGGCGGCCGTAGCGGACGCCGTCGAAGCGCGCGAGGTTCGCGCTCGCCTCGGCGGTGGCGACGATGTAGTAGACGGCGATCGCGTATTCGGTGTGCGGGAGCGAGATCTCCTCGACGCGCGCGCCGGCGGCGGCAGCCTTGTCGATTGCCGCGCGCACGAGCGCCATCACCTGCGGGTCGGTGCCCTCGACGAAGTACTCCTTCGGGACGCCGATGCGCAGCCCCTCGACCGACGCGTCCGCGAGCGCGGCGCGGTAGTCCGGGACCGGGCGGTCGAGGCACGTCTGGTCGTGCGGGTCGGCGCCGGCGATCGCCTGCAGGAGGATCGCGGCGTCCTCGACGTCGCGCGCGATCGGGCCGACCTGGTCGAGCGAGGAGGCGAACGCGGTGACGCCGTAGCGCGAGACGCGGCCGTAGCTGGGCTTGAGGCCCACGCACCCGCAGAACGACGCCGGCTGGCGGATCGAGCCGCCGGTGTCGGTGCCGAGCGAGGCGAGCGCGAGGCCGCCGGCGACGGCGGCGGCGCTGCCGCCGGAGGAGCCGCCCGGGACGCGGTCCGGCGCGACGGGGTTGCGCGTCACCTGGAACGCGCTGTGCTCCGTCGAGGCGCCCATCGCGAACTCGTCCATGTTCACGCGGCCGCAGGGGATCGCGCCCTCGGCGCGGAGGCGCGCGACGACGGTCGCGTCGAACGGCGCGACGTAGCCCTCGAGGATGCGCGAGGCGCAGGTGCAGGGCTGGCCCTTCACGTTGAAGATGTCCTTCATCGCGACGGGGATGCCGAGGAGGTCCCGGTCCTCGCCCGCGCGGCGGCGGGCGTCCGCCTCGGCGGCGCCGGCGAGCGCGCCCTCGGCGTCGACCGTGAGGTAGGCGCCGATGGCGCCGTCCTTCGCGGCGATCGTATCGAGGACGGACTGCGTGAGCTCGACGGACGTGAAGTCGCCGCGGCGGAGGGCGTCCTGCGCGGAGGCGACGGAGAGGGAGGAGATGTCGATGTCGGCCATGGCGCTACTCCACGATGCGGGGCATGCGGAACTCGGTCTCGGACGCGTCGGGCGCGTTGCGGAGGACCGTCTCGCGATCGAGGGAGGGCTCGACGACGTCCTCGCGGAGGACGTTCGCGACGGGCTGGCCGTACTGCGTGGGCTCGATGCCGGTCAGATCGAGCTCGGAAAGCTTGTTCACGTAGGCGACGATGGGGCCGAGCTCGCGCTGGAACCTCGCCATCTCCTCGGGGGAGAGGTCGAAGTGCGCCAGCGCGCAGACGTGCGCCACGTCGAGGGAGGAATCGCTCATGTCAGTGACGAGTGAAGAGTGACGAGTGACGAGTGACGAATGAAGAGTGACGAGTGTAGGGAAGGGAGAGCGACTGGGAGATTACAGCAGCTGGCCCATCTTGTCGCGCTTGGTCTCGAGGTAGCGCGCGTCGAACGGGGTGGGGGAGGCGACGATCGGGACGCGCTCGGCGATCTCGAGGCCGTAGCCCTGGAGGCCGGAGATCTTCTGCGGGTTGTTGGTCATGAGCCGCATCCGCGTGATGCCGAGGTCGCGGAGGATCTGCGCGCCGATGCCGTAGTCGCGAAGGTCCGGGGCGAAGCCGAGGCGCTCGTTCGCCTCGACGGTGTCGAGCCCGCCCTCCTGCAGGCGGTAGGCGTGGAGCTTGTTCGCGAGGCCGATGCCGCGGCCCTCCTGGCGCATGTACAGGACGCACCCGCGGCCCTCGGCGGCGACCATCTCCATCGCGCGGTGCAGCTGTTCGCCGCAGTCGCAGCGGGCGGAGCCGAGGACGTCGCCCGTGAAGCACTCGGAGTGCACGCGGACGAGCGGCGGCGGGTCGCCGGCGAGGTCGCCCATGAAGAGCGCGAGGTGCTCGAGCCCGTCCGTACGCGAGCGGTACATCCGCAGGCGGAAGCGGCCGTGGCGGGTGGGCATGTCCACCTCCTCGACGCGCTCGACGAGGGACTCGTTCTTCGTGCGGAAGGCGATGAGGTCGGCGATGGAGCAGAGGATGAGCCCGTGCTTCGCGGCGAACGCCTCGATGTCCGGCAGGCGCGCCATCGTGCCGTCCTCGCGCATGATCTCGCAGCAGAGGCCGACGGGCTTCAGGCCCGCGAGGCGCATGAGGTCGACCGTCGCCTCGGTGTGGCCGGCGCGGCGGATGACGCCGCCCTCGCGCGCCTCGAGCGGGAACATGTGGCCGGGGCGGCGGAAGTCCTCGGGGCGGGCGCCGTCCTCGACGACCTTGCGCGCGGTGAGCGCGCGCTCGGCGGCGGAGATGCCGGTCGTGGTGTCCTCGTGGTCGATCGAGACGGTGAACGCGGTCTGGAGCTTCTCGGTGTTCTGCGAGACCATCTGCGGGAGTCCGAGGCGCTGCGTCCACTCGCGCGACATCGGCATGCAGATCAGCCCGCGCGCGTGCGTCGCCATGAAGTTCACGTTCTCGGTCGTCGCGAACTCGGCGGCGCAGACGACGTCGCCCTCGTTCTCGCGGTCCTCGTCGTCGACGACGAGGACGCAGCGGCCGGCGCGGAGGGCGGAAAGCACTTCTGGGATGGGCGCGAACATGGGCGGGCATTCTAGCAGAACGCGGCGGCGATGTCACGCGCCCCCCCTCGCGCGATTTTCCGGTGGCGTGCGCGCGCGATTTCTGCTATCATACGGCGCGTTCGCGTCCCACACGCGCAAACCCGGAGCATTCCATGACCAAACTCGTTTTCATCGGCGCCGAAGGCGCGCCGGAAGTCCCGATCCCGCCCACCGGCGTCACGTTCGGCCGCGCCCCCGACTGCGACCTTCCCATCCAGGAGGGCAGCGTCTCCGGGCACCACGGCTCGCTCCGCTTCGAGGGCGGGCGCTGGTGGCTCCACGACAACAACAGCTCCAACGGCTCGTTCGTGAACGGCCAGCGCATCGCCGATTCGCCCCTGAACAACGGCGACACGCTCCAGTTCGGCGACGTGCAGGTGCGCTTCTTCACCGATCCGCCCGCCGCGCCGGCCCCGGCTCCCGCGCCGGCCCCCGCGG
>CAMNDA010000067.1 GCA_946534745.1 uncultured Verrucomicrobiota bacterium
AGGTCGGCGTTGCCGCGGACGAGCACCATCACGGGCTTGCCGTCGGCGAGGTAGACGAGGGACTTCACGACCTGGTCGGACGGGATGCCGAGCGCGGCGGCGGCCTCGTCGACCGTGTGCGCGCCGGGCGTGGCGACCTTGGCGCGCGGCTCGGCGGAGGGCGTGGCGTAGTCGCAGGGCGGGGCCTGGCGCTCGGCGCGCTCCTGGTTGGCGGCGTAGCGGCACGCGGGGCAGTGCAGGATGCCGTCCTCGCCCGAGGGCGCGAGGACCATGAACTCGTGCGAGTGGTTGCCGCCGATCGCGCCGGTGTCCGCCTCGACCGGGTGGGCGTCGAGGCCGCAGCGCTTGAAGATCCGGAGATACGCGTCGTACATCTTCTGGTACGAGACGTCCGCATCCTCCGACGTGAGGTCGAAGGAGTAGGCGTCCTTCATGACGAACTCCTTGCAGCGCATGAGGCCGAAGCGCGGGCGGATCTCGTCGCGGAACTTCGTCTGGATCTGGTAGACCGTGGCGGGGAGCTGGCGGTAGGAGGAGACGAGCGTGCGGAGGTAGTCGGTGGCGACCTCCTCGTGCGTGGGGCCGAGGACCATCGTGTTCTCGTTGCGGTCCTTGAGGCGGAACATGCTCTTGCCCATGATGCCGGCGCGGCCGGACTCCTCCCAGAGCTCGATCGGCTGGAGGGCGGTGAAGAGCACCTCGCACGCGCCCGCGCGGTCCATCTCCTCGCGGACGATCTGCTCGACCTTGTGCAGGACGCGGACGCCGAGCGGCGAGTAGGAGTAGAGGCCGCCCTCGAGCTTGACGAGGAGGCCGGCGCGCATCATCAGCTTGTGGGAGACGATCTCCGCGTCCTTGGGGTCTTCGCGGAGGGTGGAGAGGAGGGTCTTGGACCAGCGCATGGCGGGGTGGGGGAGGGTAGGAGAGAGAAGGCCGCGCGCCGGCGGCGCGCGTAACGCCTTGGAAGTAAAGCACCTTCGGCGCGAAATGGCAAGCGGAAAACGAGGCTTCGCCCCGCCGCGCGTCGCCGCCCGGCGCGGCCCTAGGCCGGCGCGAAGAGGCGGCGGGCGTTCGCGTCGAAGAGCGCGAACGCCTCGTCCCCGGGAAGGCCGAGCAGCTCCGCGACGCGGCGGGCCGTGTGGACGGCGAAGGCCGGTTCGCAGGGATTGCCTCGGAGCGGGACGGGCGCGAGGTACGGCGAGTCGGTCTCGATCAGGATCCGGTCGCGGGGGAGCAGCGGAACGACGGCGCGGAGGGCGTCGGCGCTGCGGAAGGTGACGATGCCCGAGAGCCCGAAGGAGAGTCCGAGCGGCGCGAGGGCGGCGGCGAACCCGGCGGAGCCGACGAAGCAGTGCAGCGAGCCGGCGCGCCCGGCGGCGGCGAGCTCCGGGGATAGGTTCTCGCGGAGGAGCGCGAGGGTGTCCTCCTCGGCGTCGCGGCTGTGGATCGAGCACGGGAGGCCGAGCCTCGCGGCGAGGCGCAGCTGCGCGGCGAAGAGGGCGCGCTGGCGGGCGCGGGACGCGGCGTCGTCGCCGCGCGAGTAGTCCAGGCCGATCTCGCCGAGGGCGGCGGCGCCTCCGGAGCAGACCGCCTCCTCGAGCGCGGCGAGGCGCGAGGCGAGTGCGGCCGGGTCGGGGATCGAGCCGGCCTCGGTGCGGTCGATGCCGAAGGCGGGGAGGGCGAAGCCGGGGGCGAGGGCGGCCGCGGCGCGCGCGCCGGCGTCGGCCGCGGCGTCGCCGCCGACGGCGAGGAGGCCGGAGAGGCCCGCCTCGCGGGCGCGGGCGAGGACGCCGGCGATGTCGTCGCCCGGCGCGAAGTGGCAGTGCGAGTCGAAGAGCGGCGCCATCGCGCTAGAGCCGGTGCATCATCTGGTGGAACACCGGCCCGAGGAGGATGAGGAACACGGCCGGGAAGATGAAGAGCATCAGCGGCGCAAGGAGCTTCACCGGGGCCTCGTTGGCGAGGCGCTCGGCGCGCTCGAAGCGGCGGGCGCGGACCTGGGCCGACTGGATGCGGAGGATCGAGCCGAGCGAGACGCCGAGCTCGTCGGCCTGCACGAGGGCGGAGACGACGGAGCGCAGGTCGGAGAGCCCGACGCGGGCGGACATCGCGCGGAGGGCGTCGCGGCGCGAGGCGCCGACCTGCGTCTCGTGCACGACGCGCAGGAGCTCCTCCGAGAGCGGGTCGACGGACGGCCGCTCGGTGCAGCGGCGGAGGGCGGACATGAAGTCGAGCCCTGCCTCGACGGAGAGCGTGAGCAGGTCGAGGACGAACGGAAGCGAGCGGAGAATCGCGGTCTGGCGGCGGCGGACCGAGCGGCGCAGCCAGAGCATCGGCCACGAGTAGAGCAGGACGAGCCCGAGCAGCGCGACGGGAAGGGCGAGGGGGGCGAGGCGCGGCGAGGAGCGGAGCCCGACGTGGGCGAGGAGGCACCAGAGGGGGCCGAGGCAGACGGGCAGGAGGATCTTGAGCGAGAGGAACTCGCGCGCGGAGAGGAGCGCCTCGTAGCCGCCGGAGGCGAGCATCGCGCCCGCGTTCTCGCGGAGGCGGGCGGAGGCGGGGCCGTCGAAGAGCGGGGCGACGTTCGGCGCGAGCGGAAGCAGGAGCCGGAAGACGAGCGGGAGCCGGCGCTCCTGGCGGCGGCCGTCGGCGAGCGTCACGTAGGTGATCTGCCTAGCGACGCCGGAGACGTACCACGCGAGAAGGGCCGCCGCGACGGCCCAGCAGACGACCGACAGGCGACCGAGGAGCGGCGCGGGCATGGCGGCGGG
>CAMNDA010000068.1 GCA_946534745.1 uncultured Verrucomicrobiota bacterium
CGATCGCGAGCGCTCCCTCGCCGGAAATCCGCACCACGGCGATTCCGGCGGTGCCGGGCGCCGTCGCGATCGCGGCGATCGGGCGGCCCGTTTCGGCGCGGTCGCTCATCCGGAGGGTTCCCGCTTCTTCGCGAAGCGCCGATCGACGGGACGGACGCGGTCGGCGAGGAGCGCGAGGCCGACGCGGAGGGCGTAGTAGGCCACGCCCAGGGAGCGCAGGTGCGAGACGCCCGCCTGGCGCGGCAGGACGCGGACCGGCGCCTCGGCCATCGTGTAGCCCTGGCGGCGCAGCAGCGCCATCGCCTCGGGCTCGGGATACTCGGCCGGATAGCGGTGGGCGAAGTAGCGCACGAGCGCGCCGCGCGCGCACCACAGGCCCGACGAGGGGTCCGTCACCGGATAGCGGCAGATGATCGAGAGGAAGCGCGCGAGCGCGCGGTTGCCGAAGCGGCGCGCGGGGGTGGAGCCCGCCTCGAAGGAGGAGCCCGGAAGGAAGCGCGAGCCCACGACGAAGTCCGCGCCCGTCTCCTCCAGGCGCGCGAGGAGCTTCGGAACCTCGGCGGGCGGGTGCTGGCCGTCCGCATCGAGCCGCGCGACGAGGTCGAACCCCCGATTGCGCGCCCACTGCAGCCCGGCCTGCACGGCCGGACCGACGCCGAGGTTGCAGGGCAGCTCCAGCACCGTCGCGCCCGCCCCGCGGGCCCGCGCCGCAGTGCGGTCGGAGGATCCGTCCGACACGACGCACACCTCGGCGCCGGGCAGCGCGGCGAGGCAGTCGCGCACGACGGCGCCGACCGTTTCCTCCTCGTTGTAGGCCGGGATGACGAGCGCGAGTCGTTGCGTGGCGTTCATGCGGCGGAATTCTATTTCGTCCCGCCTCCGGAGTCAACCCGCGCGCGGCGGCTACAGCTCGAAGAGGCTGCGGACGTCGCCCTCGGTGAGGGAGGCCAGGTCCGCGGAGTCGGTGGCGGAGACGGTGGCGTCGATGACCGCGCGCTTGCGCGCCTGCATCGCGAGGACCTTCTCCTCGATCGTCCCCTTGGAGACGAGCTTGATGGCGCGCACGTGCCGCTTCTGCCCGATGCGGTGCGCGCGGTCCACCGCCTGGTCCTCGATGGCCGGGTTCCACCACGGGTCGAAGAGCACCACCTCGTCGGCGCCCGTGAGGTTGAGGCCCGTGCCGCCCGCCTTGAGCGAGACGAGGAACACCGGGATCGACGGGTCCGCGTTGAAGCGGTGCACCTGCTCGAGGCGGTCGTGCGACGAGCCGTCCAGGTAGCAGTAGGCGGTGCCGGCGGCGTCGAGCGCGGCGCGCACGAGCCCGAGCATCTCGACGAACTGCGAGAAGACGAGCACGCGGTGCCCTTCGGCGGCGGCGTCCTCGAGGAAGTCGAGGAGCCATTCGAGCTTGGCGGAGGGGCGCGCCGAGTCGGGGCGCGGGTTCTTGTCGCCCAGCAGCGCCAGGTGGCAGCTCACCTGCCGCAGGCGCAGCAGCGCCGTCAGGACCAGCATCCGCGAGGCGCCGAAGCCGGCGGTGCCGAGGGCGTCCGCGACCTGCGTGCGCGCGGCGGCGAAGAACTTGTCGTAGACGGCGCGCTGGTCGTCGCCGAGGTCGGTGAAGACGGTCTGCACGGTCTTGGGCGGCAGGTCCCTGGCGACCTCGGTCTTGAGGCGGCGCAGGAGGAAGGGCGCGACCTTGTCGTGGAGGCGCGAGAGGGCCTGGTCGGCCTCGCGGTTCTGCTGGGCGGTGGCGCCGGGCGCGCCGCGCAGGGAGATCGGCAGCTCGTAGCGCGCGCGGAAGTCGTCCCACGTGCCGAGGTAGCCGCGCATCAGGAAGTCCCAGATGCTCCAGAGGTCGGCGGGGCTGTTCTCGACGGGGGTGCCGGTGACGGCGAGGCGGCAGCCGGCGGGGATGCGCTTGACGGTCTCGGCGTTCTGCGTGGTGCGGTTCTTGATGTTCTGGGCCTCGTCGAGCACGACGATGGAGAAGCCGCACCGTTCCCACGCGGCGACGTCGCGCCGCAGCAGCGCGTAGGAGGTGATCGCCAGGTCCGCGCCCCCGAGGGCGGCGGCGAGGGCCTCCGGGTCGAGCGCGCGCGTGGTGCGGCCCGGGCGGGCGGGGTCCTGCGCGTCGATCTCGCGCATCAGGGCCTCGCGCTCGTCGCCGTGGCAGACGAGCAGGCGCAGCCGCGGCGTGAAGCGGCGGGACTCCTCGGCCCAGTTCTCGACGAGGGAGGTTGGGCAGACGACGAGCGCCGGCATCCCGCGCGCGTCCCGGTTGAAGCGCTCCAGCGCGATCCAGGCGAGCGTCTGGACGGTCTTGCCGAGGCCCATCTCGTCGGCGAGGATGCCGGCGGCGCCGCCGCGCTCGAGGGCGCGGAGCCAGGCGACGCCGGCGCGCTGGTAGGGGCGCAGCGTCGAGCGCAGGGGCTCGGGGACGGTGGCGGGGTCGTCCGCGGAGGACGCGCCGGGCGCGTAGAGCGCGCGGACGCGCTCGGCCCACGGTTCGGAGGAGGGGTCGAGGTGGACGAGGGAGGAGGAGAGGCGCGCGAGGCGGCCGACGAAGAACGGCGCGAGCGCGGCGGAGACGCGGAACGCGCCGCCGAGCGGGGACTGGCTCGCGCCGCATTCGCGCAGCAGGTCGGAGAACTGGTCGAGCGCGGCGGGGTCGAAGAGCAGGCGGCGCGGGCCGTGCAGGATCCACGGGCGGCCCTGGCGTCGCGCCTCGCCGATGTCGGCCGGGAGGACGTTGCGGGAGCGGCGCGCGGTCTGGAAGGCGTAGTCCACGTCGAACGCGCCGGGGGCGTCCGCGGGCTGGCGGACGCGGACGATCGTCGCGATGCGCTCGAGGTGCGCGGAGACGTCGGCGAAGTCGCCCTCGGGGACGAAGCGCCAGCGCGGGAGGGAGGCGAGCGCGGGGGCGGTCGTGGCGAGCAGCTCCAGCGCGGCGTCGGCGCCGCGCAGCGGCGGGAGGGCGTTGCCGCGGAGCGCCGCGGAGCTTTCGCGCGCGGCGCCGGGGCCGGCGAGGCCGTGGGAGGCGAGGATCGCGAGCGCGGCGCGCTCGGAATCGACGTTGCGGACGAAGTAGTTGTAAGGGTCGGCCGGGTCGGGGAAGGAGAAGTCCTTGGCGGGCGCGTTGGCCGGGACGGTCGTCGGCGCGCCGCCGGGCTCGGCGGCGGGGTAGACCGCGTCGAGCCGCAGCTCGACCGCGGTGTGCTCGCCGAGCGTGTCGGAGCGCAGCGGGAAGAGCGGGCCGCGGTCGTCCGCCGCGGAGGCGCGCAGCGCGAAGGAGGGCTCGGCGGGCGTCCAGGTGAAGGCGTCCGGGTCGAACCCCTCGTCGAAGCGCACGTCGAACTGCCCGCGCAGGCCGGGCAGCTCGTGCAGCAGGAAGCTGCGCGTGCCGAGGCGCGGGATGCCGATCGTGTCGAGGTAGACGCGCTGGTAGACAGGCGGGACGACCGCCGCGAGGGGGAAGAGGCGGCGGCCGTAGAGCGCCCAGGCGTACTTGCCCATCGCGAGGAGCGGCGGGTCCGTCTCCGCCTCGCAGCCCGCGGGGGCGTCCACCT
>CAMNDA010000069.1 GCA_946534745.1 uncultured Verrucomicrobiota bacterium
GGCCGGGCGGGCCGAAGCGGCGGGCTTCGCGGCGGGCTTCGGCCGGCGGTCGAGGGAGCGGGCGGCGGAGAGGAGGGCTTCGCGCTCGGCGGGTGTGAAGACGGCGAGGTTCTCGAAGGCGCCGCCGAGAAGCTCGTAGCCCTCGGAGGGCGCGACGAGGACGAGCCCGCCCTCGCCGCGGGTCTCGATGAGGACCTGGCCGGCCTCGGACATCGCGAGCTTCTGGTTGCCGGCGACTGGCTCGGAGCAGCGGTAAAAGACGTGATAGCCGCCGGAGGGGGTCTGCTCGAAGACAAGTCGCTCGCCAAGCTCCGGAGGGAGGACGCGCCCGAAGTCCTCCCACGCGGCGCCGGCGGAGTCGAAGTCGAGGCATTCGAAGTTGCCGGAGACGGCGCCGCAGATGAGGCAGAGCGCGTCGTGGCGGTTGGCGAACCACGCGCCGACCTCGGCGGCGGTGGGCAGGCGCGTCTGGTACTGCTTCCACGAGCGGATCGACGGGCGCTTCTTCGCGCGCGTCGCCGGCAGGACGGAGAGCCCGGCGGCCAGGTAGGATTTTGCGGCGTCGGCAAGCATGGCGGATCAGAAGGGAAGGTCGTCGAAGGGGTCGTAGGAATCGACGGGCGGAGGAGGGACGTCGAGATCGGAGCCGGGCTCGAGCTCTTGTCCGGCCGCAGGAGCGGCCGGTGCAAGACCCGGCTGCGGCTTGGGCGCGGGAGGTTCGAGCGGCGCGAGGTCGTAGCGGGTGACGCGGGCGAACTTCTCGCCGGGCCGGAGCGTGGTCTCGATGGCGGTTGCGCGGCGGACGACGGACGGATCGCGGCAGAGGGCGACGCAGCGCTCGGCGGTCTGCGGGGCGGGGACCTTGCCGCTCGTGTGGGTAAGCCACCAGCGCAGGAACTTCTCGCGAGGGTAGCCCTCGTGCTCGACGCAGAGCCATTCGCGGACGTGCTTGCACATCCCCGGCTCGAAGTAGGTCACCTCGACGGTGCGCGGGTCGCCGGGCTCGGCGTTCTTCTTCTCGTGTACGCTGTAGTCGACGAGGGCTACCTCGTGCTCCTCGACAACCGGCTCGCCCGAGACGATGCCGCCGTTGGTCGCTCGCTCCGCCAGCTCGACCTCGCGCCGGGAGAAGACATGCCCGCAGACGGGGCAGACGGAGTAGGCCGGCGCGAGCATCTCGCCGCATCCGGGGCATTCCTTCGCCATTACGGGCTCGGCGCCCTGCTTGGCGCGCGGCTGCTTGCGGACGACGACGCAGTCGACCGGGCCGTGCCGGACGATGTTGCCGCCATAGTCGAGGACGAGGCAGTTCGTCTTCCCGGTGTCCGGCGAAAGGCGGAAGCCGCGTCCGACCATTTGCACGTAGAGCCCGCAGGACTTGGTGGGTCGCAGGAGGACGACGCAGTCGATGTTCGGGGCGTCGAAGCCGGTGGTGAGGACGCCCATGTTGAGTAGATACTTCACGGGCGGCTCGGTCTCGCCGAAGAGGTTGGTCTGCGTGACACCCTTGAAGGCGGCGAGAATCTTCGCGCGCTCGTCGGAGGGGGTGTCGCCGGTCACGATGGCGACGCGGTCCTGGACGAGGAGACGGAGCTTCTCGGCGACGGCGTAGCAGTGGTTCACGCTGCTGCAAAAGACGATGACGGACTTGCGGTCCTTCGTCTTCTCGACGAGGTCGCGGACGGCGGAGTCGACGGCGCCGGAGGTGTTGACGGCCTGCTCGACGTCTTCCTGGACGAACTCGCCGGCGCGGACGCGCAGGCCCGTAAGGTCGATGGTGGACTTGCCGCACTTGGAGGTGAGGCGCGAGAGGTAGCCTTCGCCGACGAGGCGCGAGACGCCGACCTCGTAGCAGATCTCGTTCAGCACATTCTCGGGCTTGCATATGAGGCCGCCCTTCACGCGGTAGGGGGTGGCGGTAAAGCCGATCACGCGCTGGTGCGGGCAGATCTCCTTGCTCGCGGCGAGGAAGGTGCGATACATTCCGTCGCCGTCCTCGGGAATGAGATGCGCCTCGTCGACGATGACGAGGTCGAAGGCCCCGAGCTCGGCGGCGCGCTGGTAGACGGACTGGATGCCGGCGACGATGACGGGCTCGTCCGTGTCGCGGGAGGATAGGCCGGCGGAATAAACGCCGACCGGGATGCTCGGGCAAAGGCGGTGGATCTTGTCGGCGTTCTGCTGCAGAAGCTCCTTCACGTGCGCGAGGATGAGGACGCGCCCGCCCCAGAGGGAGACGGCGTCGGAGGCGATCCGGGCGAGGACCAGGCTCTTCCCGCCGGCCGTGGGGATCACGACGCAGGGGTTCGTGTCCTTCGTCTCGAGATGATGGTAGACGGCCTCGACGGCCTCGAGCTGGTAGGGGCGGAGGTTCACGGCAGATCGTGGTGTTCGCGGACCGAGACGACGCAGAATGGGTTGCCGTCGACGCGGCGCTTCTTCTCGACGAGGAGGCGGACGATCTGCGAGTCGTCCTCCCACACGCCGGCGAAGGTAAGGGAATCGAGAAGGGCCTTGAGTGGGTTATCGATGTCGCGCCGGCGGTTGTCGGCCGGGTAGAGCTCGACGCGGACGAAGAGGGGCCCGCGCAGGGTCCGCGGCGTGGCGCCGGCCGAGTCCGGGACGAACCCGGACTCGACGGCGACCGCGCGCACGGCTTTGCGGTAGGCCTTCCCCTTCGCCGTGATGACGACCATGTGCCCGCGTAGGTGGGCGCGGTAATGGTTCTCGGACGGCGGGTAGGGAAGTTCGAGGACTACTGCCTCTTCCACGGCGCGACCTTCCGGGGCTGGACGGTGGCGGCGGCGGGAGCGGCGGCCGGAGCAGGCTGCTGGGCCGGAGCGGGGGCCGGGGCTGGCTGCGGGGCGGGCGCCGGCGCAGGCGCGGGCTGCTGGGCCGGGGCGGCGGCGGGAGCAGCCTTCTCGGGCGGATACTTCTCCGAAGGCCAGCAGTTCACGAACTCGTTCTGCGGCTTGAAGCCCTCCTCCTTGCGGATCGAGATGCGAACCTGGAGGGGAATGTCGCAGAGCTCCTCGTGGGACTGGATGCGCGGACGGCCGATGGCCTTCTGGACCTTCGCGAGGTTCTTCCGGCCGATCTCTTCGGCGGCCGCCGACGGATTGACGAGGTTGAAGTTCGTGAAGAACTTGCGGCCGTCGTACTGGCCGTCGATGACGGAGAAGGTGAGCTTGAGGTAGGAGCCGTCGCCCTTCTTGGTCGGCAGCATCTCGGTCTTTTCAACGACGCATTCGTAGGTCCCTTCGGGGATCGGATCGTAGTTGTCCGACGTGTCGATCGTGTCGGCGTCGAACGCCGTGAAGTCGAAGTCTGTGCTCATTTGATTTTTCCTTATTGGTTGTTGGGTTGGTGTGTTGGGGAAATTAGGCTACTCCTTGAACAGCACCTTCTCGACGGCGGACCAGTCGAGGGGCATCGTCGCGGGGAATCCGAAGCGGTTCTTGGCGAGGCAGGCGGGGCCGCCGACGGCACGCAGGGTGCGCTCGCCACCATCGGCTCCGGTGGGCCTGGCCTTGTTCGTGTCGGTGTCGACGCGGATGCGGAAGGAGGCGAACAGGATCGCGTCCGCCCATCCGTGGATCAGGTTCATCGCGCGCTTGTCGAGCGCGAGCGTCCAGGTGTCGTAGGAGGCCAGCTCCGGGTCGACGACGGTCGCGGTCTTGGTGTGCGAGATGAGAATCGCCATCATGCCGCGGCGGTTACGGAGGGCGTCGACCTTCTCGAGGACGCGCTGCCATTCGTTCAGGGCGTAGACGTAGCCCTTGCCGTAGCCGCCGTCGACCTTCTCGATCGCCTTCACGTGGAAGTCGGCGCAGAGCTTCGCCCAGATGAGGGATTCGAGGCGGTCGAGGGAGTCGATCACGACGGTCTCGAAGTCGTGCTTCTCGGTGGCGAGGGCGTCGAGCTGGTCGTAGACCTGCTGCAGCGTCGTGGCGACGGGGAACTTGCTCGTGTCGATCTGGCCCAAGCCGTCCTCGGTCTGGACGAAGATCGGGTTCGGGGCGTGGGCGGCGAAGGTGCTTTTGCCGACGCCGGGGGTGCCGTGCAGGACGATGCGCGGCGGGGTGGGATTGAGTCCGTGCTGAACGGTGGAGAGGAGGTTGCTCATTGTTAGTCCTTGAGGGTGAGGGTGCGGATGGTTTCGTAGAGGGTGGGCCAGCGGCCGCCGTTGCGGAGAGAGACGGCAAGCTGGCCGATGGTGGCGGCATTCTTGCCGGCGGCCAGCGAGAGGTCGTAGGGATTGACCGTCCAGACGCCGCAGCGGAAAGGCCGCTGCTTCTCGACGGCGATGATGTTCACCGGCGCGCCGGCAGCTTGCGGGAACTTTGCGGCGAGAGTCTGCCGGTAGAAGGCCATCTGGTAGATGTAGTCGTAGTCGCGCGCGTCCCAGACGAACCGGTCGAGATCGGCGGTGGACTTAAGGTCCACGATTCCGCGCTCGGGGTTGAACCAGTCAATCCTGATCTGGCAGGGCAGGCCGCAGAGGTCCGGGACGCGAATCGTCCCTTCGGCGCGGCCCTTCTCGAGAAGCGCGGCGGCGACCGGGTGCTCGAGGACGGAGAGGCGCATGTCCTGGATGACGCCGAAGTCGGCGGTCGAGATGACGGTGCGGGTCTCGTCTGCGAAGTATTCGTCCCAGGCCTTGGTCCCGGCGGCGAACGGCTTGCCGGTGCGCTCGTTGATCGGGCCGTCGTCGACGCGGAACTGCGCGTCGAACGCGTCCTTGCCCTGCAAGATCGCAACGTGAACGGCACGGCCAAACATGAACGCGGCCGAATCCTTGCGCGGGGCGAGGCCGAGCATCTCCTGGTGGTAGAGCGCCGGGCACTTGCGGTAGAGGGCGAGGTAGTGCGACGAGGTGAATTCGCGCTTGCGCGCGGCCTCGTGGTACTCCTCCTCGGGGACGTCGAGGAACTCGACGGACGAGCCATCCCAGGGGGCGGGCTCCTCCGGCGCGGCGGGCTCCTCGGCGGCGGGACCGTCGAACTGCTCGGGGTTGGCGTCGCAGGAGCGGAGCTCGTCGAGCGTGCTGTTGAGGTTGTCGACGGCGTCCTGCCAGGCGGCATCCTCCTTGCGATACTCGGCGACGGCGGTCTGCGTGTCAAGGTCGTGCGCGGCAAGCTCGGCGACGTTGCGCGAGGCCTTCTTCATCGCGTTGCGGTGCTTCGCGACGGACGCCTCGCACGCCTCGACGCGCTCGACGATCTTGGCGCGCTGCTCCTCGTAGGTCGGGCCGGAGCGGAGGCGGAAGGGCTTCTCGTCCTTCGCGGGCTCGGCGGGCTTCTCCTCCTCGTCGGGCGCGGACTCCTCGGCGGGATCCGGCTCGGCGGGCGGAGTCTCTTCGGCGGAAGCGGGCGCTTCCGAAGCGGGACCTTCGCGGTCCTCGACGGCGGGCGGCTGCTCCTCGGCGGGAGCGGCGGGCGTGGTGTCTTCGGTGTTCATCTTTGGGGTTGGGTTGGGTTGGGTTGTGGGAAAAGCTAGTCGTCCTCCAGGGCTGCGAGAAGGAACAGCACGGCGACTCCGACGACGAGATAGGCGGCGAGCTTCAGCATCGGACGATCCTTTCCATGATGGCGATGGTCCAGAGAACGACGTTGGACCAGACGAGCATGAAGCCGAGCGGCGTGCGGTAGAAGTCGCGCAGTTCGCGGTGGACGAACTCGGCGCGGGAGAGAAGGAAGCCCGCAACGCGCAGCCGGAGCGGGAGGCGCTCCGCTGACTTTCCACCTCGGACCGTCCGGCCGGCTGCGGCGGCGCGATGGGGGCTAGGCATGGTGCATCCCCTCGATCTCCGATCCGAGCGCTGCCAGGACGGCGCGCGCCTGCGGAGTTTCGAACGGGACGGCTCTGCGGTCGCCGGGCCGCTCCTCGCGGAAGAAGGAGCGGTCGTCGTCCGGCCGGCGCGCGAGCACGACGGGGCCGTGCGTCGGGACGCCGAGGACGCGCCCGGCGAGGGCGTTCGCGCTGGCGTCGGTGCCGGCGCGGGGGTGGGCGAGGACTGCGAGATGATGGCGGTCGCCGAGCCATTCGACGGCCGGGATCGCGACGAAGTGACCTCCGACGAGGTCTTCGATCTGCGCGACGAGGGAGCCAGCGGAGGCCGCCGGGAGGAGGCGCGGGGATCCGCGCATCGGGAGGAGTATGACGTGGCGTTGCATTGTCGGGTGTGGGTTGTTGGGCAACGATAGGACTTGGTTCGGGAGGTAGGCGCTACTTCGGGGCGGGTTCTGCGATCGAGTAGTAGTAGGTCGCGAATCGGTTCCGCGCGATCCGGCCCTCGGTCCGCTTCAGGAATCCGCACCGGACCTGGGCGGAGAGCCACCGGGAGAGCGCCGTGCGGGACGTGACGCCCGGCAGGCTGATCTCGGAGGCGCGGAGGCGATGCCCCGGCGCGCGCATAAGCTGCGCGACGAGGGCCTTTCGCCGGTAGTAGCGGTTCTCGGCTTCGACCCAGTTTCCGGTTTCGCGGTCGAGTTCATGTTCGGGAGGGAGCTTGGTTGGGGGGTCGAGCCAGCGGAGCAGGGAGCGCGCCTCTTCGGCGAGACTGCCGGTCGCCGCGCTCGCGCGGCGGAAGAAGGAGAGGACGCTCCTGCGCTGCTGGTCCGTCCATTCGGTCATGCGGATGTCTTTCCGTAGCGGAACTTCCGGCGGACGACGGGGACGGACGATCCGACCATCCCGAGCCACCATTCGACGGCGCCCTTCGGGAAGCGCTTGAGCTTCGGGCCGAGGTCGAAATGCGGGATCGGGAAGAGCCGGCGGTTGCAGAGGCGGCGCACCTGCGGGACCGAGGCGGGATGGCCGTCGACGCGCAGGAGCGGGGCTACCTCCTTCTCGGAGAGCAGCGGCATCGGGGCGGAGAGCGGGTCGAGCGAGCCGCGCCGGCACTTGTTGAGCGAGTCGACGAGCGCCTGGCACGAGAGCATCCCGCGAGCGAACTGCTCGCCTGCCGGGAAGAGCCGGTAGAACGACGCCTCGGAGAGCCGGAGCTGCTGCCTGGCGAGCGAGGTCGAAATGAAGCTGGGGAGGTTCGGGGACATCATTCGGGGTTCCTGGGTCCTAGTCGCCCGGCTGCTCGAAGATCTCGGGCGGCGGGAGGGGGGCGACGGCCGTGGCGGG
>CAMNDA010000070.1 GCA_946534745.1 uncultured Verrucomicrobiota bacterium
GGAGCCTCCGCCGGCCGTCGCCGGCGCGGCGCCCGCGCAGCCTCCCGCGCCCGGCGAGGCGCGCGAGGGCGGGCGGCCCGAGCGGCGCGGTCCGCCGCGCTGGGAGGAGATGACCGACGAGCAGCGCGAGGAGATGCGCCAGCGGTTCCACCGCATGGCCGACGAGCGCGCGCAGCGGATGGCGTCGTCCTTCGTTGAGCGCAACGGCCTCGCCGAGGCCGACGCCGAGACGCTGCTCGCGATCGCCGACGGCATGAACGAGCGCGCGATGGAGCGCATCCAGCGCTGGACCGACTACCTGCAGCTGCAGGGGGCGAGCGCCATTCCGAAGGACCAGGGCGCGCGGGTGATGCGCGACCTCTTCGCGGATCTCGTCGACGGCTACGCCGAGCTCGACGAGGCGTTCGGGACGGAGTGGCGGGAGAAGGACCCGGACTTCGACCTCGGCCAGATGGTCTCGCCGGAGGTCTGGGGCTCGCTCTTCCGACTCGGCGGCGGCTTCGGCGGTCCCGGCGGCGGAGGGCGCCGCGGCCCCCGCGGTCCGCGCGGCCCCGGCGGCGGCCGCCCGGAGGGCGGTCCTCCGCGCGCGGAGTAGGCGCGGTCCGACGCAGAAGATTCGACGGTCCTGCCGGCTGCTGAAGCCGGCAGGACCGTCGGTTCTTCGGGCCGATGCGACTACTCCGCCGGGGGCGGCGCGGAATCGGACGAGGCGGGGGGCTGGCCGCCGGATTCCGGATCGGCGCGGCGGTGGTGGCGGCGGCCGCCGCGATGGCGGCGCCGGCGCTTGCGCGGGGCGTTCGGATCGGCCGGATCGGCCGAGCGGTGCTCGGCCGACTCCACTCCGGGCTCGGGGTCGGCTCCGGACGGAGCGGGGTCCGAGACGGAAGGAGCGAGGTCGGAGACGGGTTCCTCGGATGCGCCCTCGGGCGGCGCCTCGCGGCGCGGGCGGCGGCGGCCGCGGAGGCGGTCGCCGGGGAAGAGCGAGTCGCGGTCCTCGGGCTGGTCGCCGGGGAAGCCGCGGCCCTCGGCGGAGTCGGGGCGCGTGGGGACGTAGCGGCCGCGGCGCGCGGGGCGGGGGCCGGAGGCGTACTGCTCGAACTGTTCGCGCCAGTGGTCGAGCGCGGGCGCGGCGGAGCGGTCGTCCTCGGCCTCGGCGCAGAGGTTCCAGAAGACCATCGCGGTGTGGAACCACGGCAGCGAGAAGGCGCTGCGGCGGCGCAGGTTGCGCGAGGGGTAGCGCACGAGCGACTCGAGGATGCAGCAGAGGTCCTCGCAGAGCAGGCGCGGCGGGCGCCAGCCGGGCGAGGCGAAGGGGCGCACGAGGACGCCGGCGACGAGCTCCTCCGCGAGCAGCATCGCGTTGCCGTTCGACGCGGCGAGACGCTCGCGGTAGAGCGGCGCGAGGAGCGCGGCGAGGCGCAGGGCGTTCTCCTGGACGTAGCGCGGGTCGGCGCGGTCCTCGGTCTCGAGGCCCTTCTCGAAGGCGCGGTCGAGCGCGGCCAGGTACCGCCAGAGCGGGGCGCGGGCGCCGCCGGAGCGCGCGACCTGCGCGGCGACGTCGGGGAGGAGGCGCTCCATGAGGCCGGTCGCGTGGAGGCGGCGGAAGGCCTCCTCGGCCCGGCAGAAGGTGAAGAGGCGCAGGATCTCCTCGAAGAGGCGTGGGCGAGAGGCGGCGAGGATCTCGTCGGCGTAGCGGCCGATCGCCTCGAGCGCGTCGGCGTGGATCGTGAAGCCGAGGCGCGAGGAGAGACGGACGGCGCGGAGCATGCGGACGGGGTCCTCGCGGAAGCGGACGTTCGGGTCGCCGATGCAGCGCAGGACCCTCTTGCGCAGGTCGCGCAGGCCGCCGACGTAGTCGATCACGCGGTCCTCGAACGGGTCGTAGAAGAGCGCGTTCACCGTGAAGTCGCGGCGGAGGGCGTCCTCCTCGGGCGTGCCGAAGGCGTTGTCGCTCATCTGGTAGAGCGCGCCGGTCGCCTCCGGGTCGCCGCCGCCGGGCGCGGCGGGGCCGGGGGCGTCGTCCGGCTCCGGGTCGCGGCGGAAGGTCGCGGTCTCGATCTGCTTCTCGCCGAAGCGGATCAGCGCGAGGCGGAAGCGGCGCCCGATGATGAAGGCGTTGCGGAAGAGCCGCTTGATCTGGCCCGGGCGGGCGTCGGTCGCCACGTCGAAGTCCTTGGGCGCGCGGCCGAGGAGGATGTCGCGGACGCCGCCGCCGACGAGATACGCGACAAAGCCGGCGTGGTGGAGGCGGTGCAGGACGGAGAGCGCGTCGGGGTCGATGTCGCGCGCGGAGATCTTCGGGGCGGGACGGAACCGGTCGAGAAAGGACATCAGCGGTACTTTCGGAGCATGGCGAAGAAGCGCAGCGTGTCGCGGACCGGATGGATCTTGCTGCGCTCGTCGCCGTAGACGGTGGAGACGGGCACCTCGCGGAACCGGAAGCCGGCGCGCGCGAGGAGGAGGAGTTGCTCGGAGTCGGCGGCGAACCCGGAGGATCCGCCCGCGAGCACGACGGGGATCGCCTTGCGCGAGAGCAGGCGGTAGCCGCACTGCGTGTCCGTGGCCCTCTGGCCGAGCCGGCGCGAGAGGAGCCAGCTCATGTAGCGGTTGGTGCAGTAGCGGACGAGCGGCATCCCGCGGTGGTCGGCCATGCGCGAGCCGAGGACGACGTCCGCGCCGCCCTGCGCGAACGCCTCCGCGAAGCGCGGAAGCTCGGCGGGCAGGTGCTGGCCGTCGCCGTCCATGAGGACGACGGCGTCGTAGCCCAGCTCGAGGGCGCGGCGAAGCCCGGTCGACATCGCGGCGCCCTTGCCCTGGTTGACCTCGTGCACGACGACCTCCGTCGCGCCGGCCTCGCGCGCCTCGTCGGCGGTGCGGTCGGGCGAGCCGTCGTCGACGACGATCGCGTCGAACCCGGCCTCGCGCGCGCCGCGCACGACGCCGCCGACATGGCCCTCTTCGCGGTAGCAGGGGATCAGGGCGGCGAGCCGGGGCTTGGCGGGCGGGGCGGCCGGTTCGGCCGCGGCGGGTTCGGGACTGTGCATGGCGGCGGGAATTAAACCACAAATCGCCGCCGCGCGCGAGAAAAATGTTGCCCGGCGATGGACGCGGGCGGGGGCGCGTGCTAGAATCGGCGCTCGTTCCACCCCGCCACGGAGCCCGTCATGTCCGGAAAGACCCTTCGCCTCCTCTCCATCGGAAACAGCTTCTCCGAGAGCGTCCGCCGCCAGCTGCCGGCGATGGCCGCCGCCGAGGGGCGCGACCTTCGCTTCGCCAACCTCTTCATCGGCGGCTGCCCGCTGCGCCGCCACGCGGAGAACCTCGCCGCGTCCGCCGCGGACCCTTCCTTCCGGCCCTACCGCCTCGGCTCGCACGGCTTCGCGCCGGAGGAGGCGATGCCCACCGAGG
>CAMNDA010000071.1 GCA_946534745.1 uncultured Verrucomicrobiota bacterium
CGGCGGCCGCCTCGGCGAGCGCTTCGCACCGCTCTCGCGCGTGGGCGTCTACGTCCCGGGCGGGACCGCCCCGCTCGCCTCCACCGTCGTGATGACGGCGACGCTCGCGCAGGTCGCGGGCGTGCCGGAGATCGTCGCGTGCACCCCGTGCGCCAAGGACGGCTCAGTCCGCCCCGAGATCCTCTTCGCGATGAAGGTCTGCGGCGTCACCGAGGCCTACCGCGTGGGCGGCATCCAGGCGATCGGCATGATGGCCTACGGCACGCGCCGCGTCCCGGCGGTCGAGAAGATCGTCGGCCCCGGCAACGCGTTCGTCACCGCCGCCAAGCGCCAGGTCTACGGGACGGTGGCGCTCGACCTCGTCGCCGGCCCGAGCGAGTGCG
Organism: uncultured Verrucomicrobiota bacterium; assembly: GCA_946534745.1. Lineage (GTDB taxonomy): Bacteria > Verrucomicrobiota > Kiritimatiellia > RFP12 > UBA3636 > UBA3636. The sequence continues at coordinate 384 of CAMNDA010000071.1, forward strand.
CCATCCTCGCGGACGCCACCGCGAAGCCCGACTGGGTCGCGGCGGACCTCCTCGCGCAGGCCGAGCACGGCAGCGGCCACGAGCGCGCGATGCTCGTCACGGACAGCCCCGCGCTCGCGGACGCCGTGGCCGCCATCCTTCCGGAGCGCATCCGGAGGATGTCGCGCCGCGCGACGGTCGAGCGCGTCGTGAACCGCGGCGGCATCCTGATCGCGACGGCGCCCTCGCTCGCCGACGGCATGGACCTCGTGAACCGCTTCGCGCCGGAGCACTTCGAGCTCGCGGTCGAGAGCCCCGAGGAATGGATCCCGCGGGCGAAGACCGCGGGCGCCATCTTCGCCGGGCACTGGACGCCGGAGAGCGCGGGCGACTTCGCCGCGGGCCCGAGCCACGTGCTGCCCACGGGCGGCGCCGCCCGGATGTTCGACGGCCTCACCGTCGAGGCCTTCCGCCACCGCACGAGCGTCGTGCGCTACGCCGAGGGCGACCTGCGGGACGCGCTGCCCGTCATCCGCACCTTCGCCGACATCGAGGGGCTCGACGGGCACCGCTCCTCCGCCGACATCCGCTTCCCCGGCGCCTGACCGCCCGCTCCGCCGTTCCACCCTTCACCCCGGACCCCTCCATGGCCGAAGAGAAGAAGTTCTACTCCAATTTCAACTCCGTGCTCGTCTCGCGCGGCGTGCTCACCGCCGAGGAGCTCGCGGAGGCGGTGCAGGAGGCGGGGCGGACGCCCCTGGACCGCTACCTGATGGAGAGCGGCAAGGTCGACCCCGGCAAGCTCCTCCTGGCCGAGGCGGAATACGTCGGGCACGAGCCCCTGCAGCTGCCGAAGAACTTCGCCACGCCGCTCGCGCTCGTCGACCTGGCGACGCCCGACTTCTGGAAGCGCAACAAGGCCCTCCCGCTGCAGAAGTGCGGCGACGCGCTCGTCGTGGCGTTCGGCGACCCGTTCGACATGATGGCGCCGGAGAACGTCGCCCGCACCGTCAAGCTCGAGGTCCTGCCGCTCGTCGCCCTCGAGAAGGAGGTGGCGGACGCCCTCGCCCGCGCCGAGCAGCAGCGCAACAGCCAGAACCCGGCGCTGGCGATGGAGAACGTCATGCACTCTCCGGAGACGGAGCTGGAGCTGGCGAAGGGTTCCGACGCCGAGGAGAGCCTCGACCAGTCGATCCAGTCGGCCGACGAGGCTCCCGTCATCCGCATGGTGAACATGATGCTCGTCGAGGCGCTGCGCACCGGCGCCTCCGACATCCACTTCGAGGCGATGGAGAAGACCTCGCGCCTGCGCTACCGCATCGACGGCGCGCTCATTGAGCGCCCGGCCCCGCCCAAGGCGCTGCACAACGCGATCGTCTCCCGCATCAAGATCATGTCCGACCTCGACATCGCCGAGCGCCGCGTCCCGCAGGACGGCCGTTTCAAGGTGAAGGCGATGGGCAAGGAGGTCGACATCCGCGTCTCCATCCTCCCGACGATCCACGGCGAGAAGGTCGTCATGCGAACGCTCGACAAGACGAACCTCGCGCCGAGCCTCGCCGCGCTGGGCCTCGACGACTTCGCCTACCGCGCGATGAAGCACGCCATCGACCAGCCGCACGGCATCATCCTCGTGACGGGGCCGACCGGCTCGGGCAAGACGACGACGCTCTACTCCTGCCTCCAGGACCTCAACCAGCCGGACGTCAACATCGTCACCGCCGAGGACCCGGTCGAATACCAGCTCCCGGGCGTCAACCAGGTCGCCGTGAACCAGCAGGTCGGCCTCACGTTCGCCTCGGTGCTGCGCTCGGTGCTGCGCCAGGACCCGGACATCTGCCTCGTCGGCGAGATCCGCGACGGCGAGACCGCCGACATCGCCGTCAAGGCCGCGCTCACGGGCCACCTGGTGCTCTCGACGCTGCACACCAACGACGCGCCCGGCGTCATCGCCCGTCTCATCGACATGGGCATCCCGCCCTTCCTCCTGGCCTCCTCGCTCATCCTCGCGCAGGCCCAGCGCCTCTACCGCCGCCTCTGCCCCTACTGCAAGGCGCCGATGGAGGGGACGTTCGACGCCCAGATGCTCGAGGCCAACGAGATCGATCCCCACGTCTTCGACGGCGCCACGATCTACGACGCGGTGGGCTGCCCCAAGTGCAACGGCAGCGGCTACAAGGGGCGCGGCGCCATCATGGAGGTGCTGCCCGTCTCCGACGACGTCCGCACCGCGATCGTGAAGGGCCTGCCCTCCGACGCGATCCGCAAGATCGCCGTCAAGGAGGGCATGATGACCCTGAAGGACGTCGGCCTGCTGAAGGTGCGCGACGGCCTCACGAGCCTCAAGGCCGCGCTCGCGGTCACCGGCTCGGAGTAGCGGCGCCCCTCCCTCCGTCCCTTCCCCCTTTCTTCCAGAACAGGAGTCAACGAACATGGCAAATCCGGTCAGGGTCCGCGGCGCGGGCCAGATCAAGAAGAAGGACCTCATCCCCTTCACGCGCCAGATGTCGGGCATGCTCAACGCGGGCATGTCCATCATCTCCGCGGTCTCCACGCTCGAGGAGCAGAACACGAGCAAGCTCTTCAAGCCCGTCCTGAAGGGCCTGCGCGACAGCATCGAGAGCGGCTCGCCCTTCTCCGACGGCCTCGCGACCTATCCGCAGGTCTTCGACCCGATGTACGTCAACATGGTCGCGGCGGGCGAGGCCTCCGGCCAGTTCGCGCCCGTCCTCAAGCGCCTCGCCGTGATGCTGGACTCCTCCGCGCGCCTCGTGCGCAAGGTGAAGAGCGCGCTCACGTACCCGACCGTGATCATGTCGCTCGCGATGATCATCGCCCTCGGCCTCATCACGTTCGTCGTCCCGGTCTTCGCGGAGATGTTCTCCGGCTTCGGCAAGGAGCTGCCCGGACCGACGCAGTTCCTCGTGAACGTCGGCGAGTGGATCAAGAAGTACTGGTACATGCTCGGCATCGTGATCGGCGGCGGCGTCTACGCCTTCAAGCGCTGGCGCGGAACGACCGCCGGGCGCTACGCGACCGACAGCGCGTTCCTCAAGATCCCGGTCTTCGGCGAGCTCGTCCTGAAGGTGTCGATCGGCCGCTTCTGCCGCCTCTTCGCCGACATGCTCTCCTCGGGCGTGCCGATCCTCAACGCGCTCGACATCGTCGCGCGCTCGATCGGCAACGCGGCGCTGGAGAAGTCGTTCCTCGACGCCCGCGCCGGCGTCGAGCAGGGCGGCACGCTCTCGGCCTCGCTCGAGGGCAAGCCCTTCCTGCCGATCCTGATGGTGCGCATGATCGCGGCCGGCGAGAAGGCGGGCCGCGTCGACGAGATGCTCACGAGCATCGCCGACTCCTACGACGAGGAGGTCGAGACGATGCTCGCCACGCTCACCTCGCTGATGGAGCCGTTCCTCATGGTCTTCCTCGGCGTCGTGATCGGCGGCATCGTCGTCGCGATGTTCATGCCGATCTTCCAGCTCGGCTCCGTCGTCAGCGGCTAGCGCGCAAGTCCCCGGCGCCCGGGGCGCGGCGATCCGCGCCCCGACGCCGCGGACGCCGTGTCCGACATGGCCGCGATTCCCGCCGACACGGTCCTGCCGTCCGTCTCGCTCGCCGAGCCCGGGCGGGCGTTCCTCGCCGGCGGGCCGGTGCCGATGGCGCGGGCCGGGGACGAGGCCGGGGCGCCCGAAATCGTCGTCGATCCGGACGACCGCGACCAGCCGCTGCTCGGCCTCGGGAGCATCCTCACCGGGACGGACCTCGCGGCGCTGCGGCGCCTGCCGCCGGACGCCCTCGACGCCGCCCTGCGCGCGCTCTTCGACCCGGCGGAGGGCGCCGGGTGGAGCTGCATGCGCGTGGCGCTCGGCTCGACCGACTGGGAGGCGACGCCCGACTTCTTCACCTACGACGACGCGCCGGAGGGCGCGCGCGACTGGGACCTCGAGCGCTTCTCCGTCGCGCGCGACCGCGACCGCGGCCTCTTCGCGCTCCTGCGCCGCGCCCGCGAGATCAATCCGGCGCTTCGCTTCCACGCCGCGGTGTGGGGCATCCCCCCGTGGATGAAGACGAACCGCCGGCGCTGCTACGGGCGCCTCGACCCGGCCTGCACGGAGGTCTACGCGCGCTACCTCGCGCGGTGCGTCCTCGCGCTGCGCGAGGAGGGCGTGCCGCTCGTCGCGGTCTCGCCGCAGAACGAGAGCCTCACGGCCTGCGACCGCCCCACGCCCGCCACGTGCATGCCCTGGTGGGAGCAGCGCGACGTCCTCGTCGCGATGCGGCGCGCGTTCGACCGCGCCGGGCTCGGCGACGTGGCGGCGTGGGCCTTCGACCACAACTACGACCTCTCCGACTTCTTCGTGCGGCCGCTGCTCGCCGACCCCGCCGCGCGCGCCGCGATCGGGGGCGTGGCGTTCCACGACTACGGCGGGGAGCCCGAGCCCGCGATGGGCGCGCTGCACCGCGAGCGGCCGGACCTGCCGCTGTACGCCACCGAGCGGACGGTCCTCGGGCCGGACGGGATGGCCCGCATCGTGCGCCAGCTTCGTGCCGGCGCGCGCTGCTACAACCAGTGGACGACCGCAAGCGACGAATGGGGCGGCCCGCACCTGTTCCAGGGCCACCCCTTCCGCCGCGGCGCGGAGCCGCCCCCTCCGGACGCGCGGAACTTCCTCGTCGTCCCGCGGGACGATCCGTCCTCGTTCGAGCTTTCGCCCGCGTGGGGGCTCTACGGTCAGTTCACGCGCCACCTGCGGCCCGGGATGGTGCGCGTCGCATGCACCGGCGGCTCGGACGGCTGGCTGCGCGCCGTCGCCTTCCGGGACCCCGCCCC
>CAMNDA010000072.1 GCA_946534745.1 uncultured Verrucomicrobiota bacterium
CCGGGGCTCTCGAGGTCGGGCAGGCGCTCCCACTTCACGAGGTCCTTCGTGCGCGCGATGCCGGCCGCGGCGACGGCGGCCGTCGGGTCGTCCGGGCGCGACGGGTCGTGGCGCTCCACGCAGAAGAGGCCGTAGATCCAGCCGTCCTCGTGCGCCGTGAGGCGCATGTCGTAGACGTTCACGGCGGGGTCGTCGAGCTCCGGCATCACGATCGGCTCCGGCCAGAAGCGGAAGCCCTCCGTGCCGTTGTCGCTCTCCGCGACGGCGAAGAACGACTTGCGGTCGAAGCCCTCGACGCGCGCGACGACGCAGTACTTGCCGCCGAAGCGGATCGCGCCGGCGTTGAAGACGGCCTCGACCGCGAGGCGCTCGAGCAGCCTCGGGTTCGTGGCGGGGTCGAGGTCGTAGCGCCACTCGAGCGGGACGTGGAGGCGCGTGAGGACGGGGCGCTCGTAGCGGACGAACGCGCCGCCGTCGTCGAACGCGCGGGCGTTGGGTTCGGAGAGGATCTTGTCCTGGCGGGCGCGGAGCGCGGCGAGGCGGGAGTCGAAGTCCATGGTGGGGAGGGTCCTTGGTTCGGTGGTTCGGAAGTTGGGCGGTTGAAGGGGCTAGCCGGGGAGGAGCGCGGCGCGGAGGCCGGAGAGGTCGTCGAAGGTCCAGGTGGGCTTGAAGGGGGAGGCGGCGGCGTCCGCGGCGGAGGTCTCGCCCGAGAGGACGAGCGCCGTCGCGATGCCGGCCTCGGCGCCGAGCGCGATGTCGGTGTAGAGGCGGTCGCCGACCATGCAGAGGCGCTCCTTCGGGACGCCGTACTTCGCGACGATCGCGTCGACGATGCCCGCGTGCGGCTTGCCGACGACCTCGTCCGGCTCGCGCCCGGTCGAGGCCTTCACGTAGGCGATGACGGCGCCGATGTCGGGGATGAAGCCGCCGTCGACCGGGCAGTTGAAGTCCGGGTGCGTGGCGACATAGGGCCGCCCCTCGCGCACGAGGTCGCACAGACGCGTCATCTTCGCGTAGTCGAACGCCTGGTCGAAGCCGAGCACGACGAGGTCCGGCTCGCGCTCGACGAGGCGGAAGCCCGCCTCGCGGAACTCGCGCTCGAGCGTGGGCATCCCGAACACCGCCACGGACGCGCCGGGGCGGCGCCCGCGCAGCAGGCGCGTCGTCGCCTCGCCCGAGGTGAAGACCTCGTCGGGCGCGGCGTCGATGCCGAGGCGCGCGAGCTTCTCCACGTAGGCCGTGCGGTCCTTCGAGGAGTTGTTCGTGAGGAAGAGGTAGCGCTTCCCCTGCGCGCGGACCGTCCCGAGGAACGGCTTCGTGCAGTCGAACAGGCGGTCGCCGAGGTAGATCGTGCCGTCCATGTCGAGCAGGAACAGCTCGATGTCGGAAGGATTGCGGGCCATCACGGAACCTCCGAGGTCGCGACGAGGGAGACGCCCGTTCCGGCGAGGTCGGGCGCGAGGACCTGGCCGATCGCAATCGGCGCCGGGACGGCGAGCGCGCGGATCGCCTCGAGGCAGGCGGGGATCGAGGCCTTCGGGACGGGGCTCGCGGTCTTCGCCGCGACGAGCGGCGCGGCGCCGCCCTGCACGCGCACGGTCGAGGTGACGACGCGCTCCGGCGCCTCCATCTCCTGCACGGCGTATTTCGCGCCGCGCGGGCAGGAGTTGCCGGTCACGGTCCACCCGCCGCCCTCCTTCGGCGCGACGCGCAGGCGGCAGCCCATCGGGCAGCAGATGCAGGTCATCTCGGTCGCGCCGGGCGGCGCGGCCTCCGCGGGCGCCGCGGCGCCTGCGCGGGGCGCGCCTTCCGCGGTTCCGGCGAAGACCTCGATGTCGCCCGCGATCTTTGCCGCGTCGACGGTGACCTTCTCCATCTCGCCCGGGGTCATCACGGGCTTGCGGCGCGTGGCGATCGCCACGCCGCCGCAGCGCACCTCGCAGACCGCCGGCTTCTGCACCGCCCCCACGCGGAAGTAGAGGTCGATCTTCCCCTCGGCGTCCGCCGCGACGCGCTGCGGAACAACGTAGCGCACCGCGCCCGTCCCGCGGACCGCGAGTGACGAGTGACGAGTGACGGGTGACGAGTGACGAGTGGCGGAAAATGCCGCGGCGGCGGCGCCCGCGAGCAGCGATTCGGCCGTGACGTTGTCGACGAGGTCGTGGACGTGCAGGACGTTGCCGCAGGCGAAGACGCCCGGGACGGAGGTCTGGCGGTCCTGGTCGACGGCGGCGCCGCCGGTCACCGGGTCGAGCGCGACGCCCGCCGCGGTGGTGAGCTCGTTCTCGGGAAGGAGCCCGACGGAGAGCAGCAGCGTGTCGCACGCGATCGTCTCCTCGGTGCCGGGGATCGGCGCGCGCGTGGCGGGGTCCACCTCGGCGACGACGACGCCCTCGACGCGCTCCCTGCCGAGGATGCGCGTCACGGTGTGGTTGAACTTGAGCGGGATGCCGTTGTCGACGAGGCACTGCACGATGTTGCGGTTGAGCCCCGAGGAATAGGGCATGAGCTCCGCGACGAGCTTCACCTCGGCGCCCTCCCACGTCATGCGGCGCGCCATGATGAGGCCGATATCGCCGCTTCCGAGGATCACGACCCTGCGGCCGGGGAGGAAGCCCTCCATGTTCACGAGCCGCTGCGCGCAGCCCGCGGTGTAGACGCCGGCCGGGCGCGTGCCGGGGATCGAGAGAGCGCCGCGCGTGCGCTCGCGGCAGCCCATCGCGAGGACGACCGCGCCGGCGCGGAGCCGCACGAGCCCGCGCGCGGGGGTCATGCAGACGACCTCGCGGTCCTTCGTGACGGAGAGGACCATCGTGTCGGTCCAGACCTCCGCGCCGGCCTCCGCCGCCTGCTTCACGAACCGCCCCGCGTATTCGGGGCCGGTGAGCTCCTCGCCGAAGTGGTGCAGGCCGAAGCCGTTGTGGATGCACTGGCGCAGGATGCCGCCCGCGGCGGCGTCGCGCTCCAGCACGACGACGCGCGCGTCCGGCCGCGCCTTGCGCGCCGCGACCGCGGCCGCGAGGCCGGCGGGACCGCCGCCGACGACGACCACGTCGGCGACGTGGTCGTCGTCGGAGTGACGAGTGACGAGTGACGAGTGACGAACGTCCTGTGCGCCGGCAGTTTTGCCGGCGCCGGCGGCGCGGGTGGGGGCGACCACGAGGCGCGAGGCGCCGCCGTCCTTCGTGAGCGCGGTCCAGGGGCGGGAAAGCTCGCGGGCGAGGATCTCCATCACGCGGGGGGAGCAGAAGCCGCCCTGGCAGCGGCCCATGCCGGCGCGGGTGCGGCGCTTCACGGCGTCGAGCGTCGTCGCGCCGCGGCGGATCGCGTCGACGATCTCCGCCTCGGTGACGGTCTCGCACCGGCAGACGATGCGGCCGTGGAGCGGATTGGCGGCGATGGCGGCGGCGCGCTGCGCCTCGTCCATCC
>CAMNDA010000073.1 GCA_946534745.1 uncultured Verrucomicrobiota bacterium
CCCTCCGCCGCCTCCGACTCTCGCCGGCGGCGCTCGATCTCGCGCGACGACGCCTTCGTCGCCACCTTGCGGACGACGCCGAAGAGGAAGTCCCGGAAGCGCCCCGCCTCCCGGCGGTAGCCGCCGCGGGGGAAGAGCCCCGCGAGCGAGAGCATCGTCTCCTGCACGAGATCGTCGGCGTCCTCCGGCTTCACCGACGGATGCGACGCGGCGACGATGCCGAGGAACCGCCGCACGACGGGATCGTAGCGCTGCGCGAACTCCGGCCAGCGCGCCGCGTCCGGCCCCTCCGCCAGGTTGCGGAGGAGCCCGGTCGAGGTCTCGGGGCCGATGGCGGCGCGGGGCGTGGCGGGGTCCATGTCGCGGGAGTCTAGCACAACCGCGCCGCCTGTGCTAGACTCCCCGCACATGGAGACACTTCCGGCCGGCGTCCGCTTCGGCGGCGACTTCACGATCCTGCGCGTCCTCGGCGCGGGCGGGATGGCCACGGTCTACGAGGCGCGCGAGGAGCCGATCGGGCGCGTCGTCGCGCTCAAGGTCCTCGACCGCGCGGAGCCCGCGCTGCGCGCGCGGTTCCTCGCCGAGGCGCGCACGATGGCCGGACTGCGGCACCCCGGCGTCGCCGAGATCCTGCGCTTCGGGACCGACCCCGCCACGGGGCTTCCCTTTCTCGCGATGAAGCCGTATCCGGGTTCCCTCGCGGACCGGCTCGGGGACTCGCGCGCGCTCGCCGAGGCGGACGCCGCCGCGCTCGGCCTGCGCCTCGCGGACGCGCTCGCCGCGCTCCACGCCGCCGATCCGCCCGTGGTCCACCGCGACGTCAAGCCCTCGAACGTCCTGCTCGACGAAACGGGCGCGCCCGTCCTCGCCGACTTCGGCGTCGCCAAGCGCCTTGCGCCGGAGGAGACCCTCCGCACGCTCTCGTCGGCCGGGACACAGCCCGGCACCTGGTTCTACGCCGCGCCCGAGCAGCGCGCCGGGCTCCCGCTCTCGCCGGCCGCCGACTGGTACGCCTTCGGCGTCCTCCTCTATCGCTGCCTCACGGGCGGCTTCCCGCCGCCCGGCGGCGCGCTTCCCATCGACGTCGCCGCCGAGACCTCGCGCGCCTGGCGCCCGCTCCTGCGCGGCCTCCTCCGCGAGGACCCCGCCACGCGCCTCGCCGACCCCGATGCCATCCGCGCCGCCCTGCGCCGCATCCTGCGCTCCTGCCGCCGCCGCGCCCGCCTGCGCCGGTTCCGCTCGACGATCCTCCTCGCCGCCGCCGTGCTTCTCGCCTTCGCTGCGTGGCGCGTCGCGGTCGCGGTCGCGAGGCCGGACGAGGAGCGCGCGGAGACCGGGAAGGAGGCGCCTGCGAAATCGAACGCTCCCCGCCTGTGGGCGTATTCGGACGGGTCAATCACTCTGAACGCTGACGCGCCGGGCGAGGAGCCGACTCCGCTTGGGCGACTGAAGGAGATTATCTCCCACTACCCGAATTCCAGGGACTGCGACCTTCCCCAGATCGACGAAGACGGATCTATCCGCGTCAAATCCGGGCACAGGATCTGTTTCGGCGACCTGCCGACCAACCATCCGCCGCCGGTCATCGTCCTGGACGGAGGAACGTTCGTCTTCGGACCGTCGCCGAAGGACATGCGGGCCTTCCGTCAGCGCCTCGTCGACCTGTGGGAATCCCGCCAGGGCGGCGAGCTCGGGTTCGACGAACTTCACGCCGTCCTCGACGCCCGTCCGCGCGTCTCCAATGTTCTGGAGAGCGTCGTCCGCGTCGGGCCCGGAGGCGGCCGGATCGAGGATTCCCGGTGGTATCGGCACCCCGGCTGGGACTTCTCGTCGCCCGCCCCCCGGTTCTTCGCTCCGATCCATGCGGACGAGGGGGCGGGCGCGATCGGTTTCTCGGGTGATCGGATACTCTTCGACGAAGATCTGCTCGATCCGGAGGTCCGGTTCCGCCAGAGCTACCGGACCTGCCGGTATGCCGCCGACGGATCGCCCCGCGACATCCGGGAGCATTTCGTGCCGTGACGGCGAAGGCGACGGGCGCCGGCGCGGCGAGAGCCGCGCGCGGCGCCCTCGAGGTAGGGACCGGAGCCCCACATCTGGAACGGCTGCTCGGCGCCGGTGCGAAGGTCGGTGATCTTCCTCGGGACGAAGCCGTCCGACTCGAAGAGCGCGAAGCCCTTGGTGGGCGCCTGCGTGACCATCGCGTAGAGTCTGTCCTCGCGGCCGAAGGGGTGCGAGACGCCCGCCCAGCCGGTGCTGTTGTGGTGGCCGAAGTAGCCGGGTGTGAGGACGGAGCACTCGCCCCGCACGTCGGGCTGCGCGAGTCCTGCCACGTCGATTCGCTCCACCGCGTGACGGCGGAGGAGCTCCGGGGCGGGCGCCGCTTCGAGGACTGCATCGCGCGCGGCTCCTACCGCGTGGACATCCACGGGGGGCGGAGAACGTTCTCGCCCCCGGCCGCTGCCTCGACTGCGACCGCGACGCCTACGGCGCCTGCCGCGTGATGGTCAGCTGCAACCAGATGGGCGAGGGGGCCGGTCGCGCCGCCGCCAACGCCCTCGCCCGCGGCCTCCCCGCCTCCGAGGCCGGCGGCGCCGCCGTCCGACCGGGCCCGCGATAAGGATCCGTCGCCCGGGGCACATCTCCGATTCCGGCCACCCGCCGCGGTCGT
>CAMNDA010000074.1 GCA_946534745.1 uncultured Verrucomicrobiota bacterium
CTCGCACGCGGAGTCGGATCCGTTCTTCCTCGTGCGGGAGCCGTCGGCGCTGTCGGCCGACGACATCCGAAAACTGTATGCCGGCGACAAGGTGGCGGGCTTCTTTGTCCAAGACCGGACCGCCCTGTCGCGGATCGAATGCTCGAACGCGGTCTTCCGTCCGCTTCGCGACGCCTTCGCCGCCAGCCGGGACGTCGCGCCCCCTCCGGATCTCGTGCCGGAGCCGGTCGTCTCCGCAATCGTTCCCGCCGACGAATTCCCGTTCATCGTTTCCGACGACTCCTCCTCTTTCCTGGACCCACCCGGATACCTTCCCTGGGGGATGACCGTTCGCGGGCATCCGACAGGCGTCTCCGCGTCGTTTCCCGGCGACCTGTTCCTGTGGGAACCGGACGACACGAACACCGAGACCGTAGTCTGCGCGCCGGGAGCGGCGCGGATCGCGGAGCAGGTCCTGTCCGTCGCACGGGAACAGCGTGCGCGGATCGAATCGAAGATCGGCGGAACCGTCCTGGGGCGGTTCGACCTGGAGGACGCCACGCCGGAGCGTGTCGTCGCGTTTCTCGAGGAGCGGACGGCGGCGGGCGACGGCGCCGCCCCGCTCCGATTCGATGTCGCTCAGGTCTGGGCCGACACGAGAATCGCGGTGCACTCCGCGGAGGGAGAGACGCTCGCCGGTTTTCTCGAGCTCCTTGAGGGCATCTGGGGAATCAGGTGGTCGATCGAGGACGACGTCGTCCGCGCCGCGCCGCAGCGTTTCGTCTGCGGCGAAACCGTCGTCCGCCCGGATGTTCCCAAGCCCAGTTCCGCCGCCACGCCCGAACCCATTCAGCATTCAGCATTCAGCATTCAGCATTCCTCGTTCTTCTCCTCCTTCGCAACGGCCTTCCCGGAGGCGCTGCGGGAGGCGGCGACGTCGATCCTGCCGCTGTTCGGACTGTTCCTCGTCTTCCAGTTCGCGCTGCTGCGGATGACGGCGCGGCAGGCGCTGCGGATCGCGATCGGGTTCGCCTGGGCCTTCCTCGGACTTTCGATCTTCCTCACCGGCGTGAACGGCGGCTTCATGCAGGCCGGGCGGATCCTGGGGGCGGCGCTGGGCGGCGCGGCGGCCGGGGGCGGCCTCGGGCCGTGGGCGCTGCTCATCGGGACGGGGCTGGCGTTCGGCGCGATCATCGTGTGCGCGGAGCCGGCGGTCTGGGTGCTGAGCGAGCAGGTGGAGCGGGCGTCGGGCGGCGCGATCCGGCGGCGGACGCTGCTCGTCTTCCTCTCGCTCGGGACGGCGCTGGCGATCGGGCTGGCGATGTGGCGCGCCGTGGCGGGGTTCCCGCTCTGGCGCCTCCTGCTGCCGGGCTACGCGCTCGCGCTTCTCCTGCTGGCGCGCGCGCCGGCGCTCTTCGCGGGCATCGCGTTCGACTCGGGCGGCGTCGCCTCCGGGCCGCTCACCTCGACATTCGTGCTCTCCTTCACGCTCGGCGCGGCCTCGGCCGGCGGGGGCGGGAGCGACTCCTTCGGCGTCATCGCGCTCGTGGCGATGATGCCGCTCGCCGCCATCCAGCTGATGGGCATCCTCGTCGACCGCAAGCGGCGCCGCGCCGGCGCCGCCGCGGGCGGCGGGCCGCCCGCGCCCCGGCCCGCCGCGCCGGACCCCGCCACGAAAGGAGAAACGCCATGAGCCAACGCCTGATCGTCGCCATCGTCCCGCACGGCCGCGGGGAGGAGGTCTCCGAAGCCGCGAACCGCGCCGGCGCCGGGGGCGGCACGATCCTCTCCGCGCAGGGGACCGCGCCCAGCGCCGTGCTGCAGCTGCTCGGGCTCGGGACGACCTCGCGCGAGATCTACTTCACCGTCGTCGACGCGACCCGCGAGGCGCAGGTCGAGGGCGTCGTCCGCGCCGCCGCCGCGGCCCGCGGGGGGCGCACCGCGGGCGTGATCTTCGCCGCGGACGTCGCGCGCTTCGTCCGCTTCGGACTTCCGGAAACCACCGCCAAGGAGGAAAACGCCATGCAGAACGCAACCGAGCTCGTCGGAATCGTCGTCAACAAGGGCTACGCGGAGGACGCGATGGCCGCCGCCCGGAAGGCGGGCGCCCTGGGCGGGACGATCGTCCCGGCGCGCGGCACCGCCAAGCCCGACGACGAGACGTTCTTCGGCGTGACGCTCGTGCCGGAGAAGGAGCTGCTGCTCATCCTCGCGGACGCCGCCCTGGCCGACGCGGTGCTGGACGCCGTGCGCGCGCTGCCGTGCTTCGCGGAGAAGGGCTCGGGCGTCGCGTTCCGCGTCCCGGTGCGCGACTTCGCCCCGCTCGGCGCGGGATAGCGCGCGCTACAGGTCGTCCGGCGGGAGGTCCTCGTAGTCCTCCTCCGGAGGCGGGGCTTCCGGGGGAGGAGCGACGAACGGCGGCTCGCTCGGAGAGCTCGCCCCACCCGACTCCGCGGGGGAGACCCCCTCAGGCTCGCTTCGCTCGCCAGCTCCCCCAGGGGGGGAGCCGGCTTCGCCGGGGAAGGGCTCTGCGTTCTCTGCGCTCTCTGCGTGAGGTTCTTCGTCCTCGAGGCCGGCGAGGGCGCGGACGACGGCCTCTCCGCGCGTCCAGTCGCGCAGCTGCCGGATCGTGCCGCGCGCCTCCATCCGGCGGCGCATGAGCTCCGGCGAGTCCGGCGCGCCCGGAGCGGGCGTCGCCTCGGCGAGCCGGGACTGCAGGTGACGGCGCCAGGCGGCGAGGACGAGGTCGTGGGCGACGTCCTTGGCAAGGAAGTTCTCGCTCCGGCCGGTGCGGTCGTGGCGCGCGGCGACGGTCCCGAGGAACTTCTCCACCGCCGGATCGGACTGCTGCAGGTCGTAGACCGGGTCGGTCGAGGCGCCGACGCTGGCGTAGAACGCCTCCGCGATGCGCCGCACGAGCGGGCACGGCAGGATCGAGGCGGGCAGGAGCTTCGAGAGCGCGTTGAGCGTGCCGGGCTCCTCGAGGCAGTGGTTGAGGAGGAATTCGCAGATCGCGACGTCGAGCGCGTCGGGCTCGGGGGGGACTTCCGCGCCCGGCGCCGAGCCGGGCGCGGAGTCGTGGGAAGGGTCGTCGAAGAGCTCGGGGGGCGGCTCGCCCCGCGAAGAGGGGGCCGGCCTTTGCTCGGGGCGGGCGCCGGACGGAGTACTCCCCCCGGCGCTTCGCGCCACCCCCCTCTCGGAGGGGGGCGGAAGGGGAACCGCGGGGGGCGGAAAGGATGCGGGCGTGGTGGGTCGGCCCCCTCGCCGAGGGGGCTGGCGAGCGAAGCGAGCCTGGGGGAGCTCTTCCGGCTCCGCCGGCGTGGCGGCGCGGGCGGCTTCGCGGCGGGCGGCGGACTGCTCCTGGCGGCGGAGGGTCTCCTCGACGCCGGCGAGCTCGTCGCGGATGGCATCCTCCGGGAGGTTCGTCAGCGAGGCGACCTCCTGGAGCATGCGCGCCTTCTGGACCGCGTTCCTGCAGGCGGCGACGGTCTGGAGGACGCCCTGCACGATGCGCGCGGCGGCGTCGGCGCCGTCGGGGTCGCGCTCCTGCGCGCGGAGGAAGGCGACGTGGAAGGGGACGATGCCGACGGCGTCGTCGAGCATCTTCTGGAACGCCTCGGGCGGGTTCTTGAGCAGGAACGAGTCCGGGTCCTCGCCGGCGGGCATCTCCGCGACGCGGACGGCGAGGCCCTCGGCGAGGAGGATCGCGGCGGTGCGGACCGCGGCCTTGCGCCCGGCGGCGTCGGCGTCGAAGAGCTCGACGACGCTGTCGGCGTAGCGGTGGAGGAGCTTCGCGTGCTCGGGCGTGAAGGCGGTGCCCTCGGACGCGACGGCGCGCGGGAAGCCGCAGGCGTGGCAGCGGATGACGTCGATCTGCCCCTCGCACACGATCGCCTCGCGGTGCTTCGACGAGGCGATGTGGCGCTGGGCCTTGTC
>CAMNDA010000075.1 GCA_946534745.1 uncultured Verrucomicrobiota bacterium
ATCATCCACGGGCCGGTGAGCACGAGCAGGACGCGCTCCCCGCGCGAAAGCTTCGCGAGGTCGCTTTCCCTGCCGGCGAGGAAGAGAAGGGATCGGAGGAATGTTTTCATCGGTTGGTGGTCTTGCATGGCCGTGGCGGGGTCCGCACCCCGCCACGCCGCGGGGCAGGCGGGGAACGTGGGCCGTCCTACCGGAACGCCGCGACGCGAGTCAACCCCTCCGCGGCCCGAAAACGCATTTCCCACACTTTCCCACAATTTGGAAAATTCCGCCCCACGCGACATAAATGCACGGCACCCGGAGGAAAAGCGGGCATTTCAGGTCGTTATCCTTGCGTGTTGGTTCGATCTTTACATTTTTTGTCGGCTCGGATCAGGAGGCGCAACGCAAATTGTGCGGATGCGCGCGTGAATGCGCGCGCGGATGGGGGCTGGCACGGCGGTTGCTTTGCCGGAAGGGAACGCCGGCAAAGCCGGCCTCGAACCAGCGAACTTCCGAACCTTCCAGCATGCAACGAATCCACGACATCTACCGGCCCGTCGAGGAACGGACGCGCGACTGGCGCGAGGTCGAGCGCCCGCTCGCCGACGGCGAGATCCGCGAGCAGGTCGCCCGCTGCATGAACTGCGGGCAGCCGTTCTGCCACGGGGCGGGGTGCCCGCTCGGGAACCTCGTGCCGGACCAGAACCGCGCCGTGGCGCAGGGCGACTGGCGCCGCGCCTGGGAGCTGCTCTCGCGGCGGTCGGACTTCCCCGAGTTCACGTCGCGCGTCTGCCCTGCGCTCTGCGAGGCGTCCTGCGTGCACCAGCTCGACGAGGAGTCGGTGATGGTCCGCCAGTCGGAGAAGCGGATCGTTGACACCGCGTTCGAGCGCGGCTGGGTCGTCCCGCGTCCGCCGGCGGCGGAGAACGGGCGGCGCGCGGCGGTCGTCGGCGCGGGCCCCGCCGGGCTCTCGGCGGCCGTGACGCTGCGGCGCCGCGGCTGGGCGGTGACGGTCTTCGAGCGCCGCGCGGACATCGGCGGCCTCCTGCGCTACGGCATCCCGTGCTTCAAGCTCGACAAGGCGCTCGTCGACCGCCGCCGCGCGATCCTCGAGGCGGAGGGCGTCCGCTTCGAGACGGGCGTCGAGGTCGGGACGGACGTTTCGGCCGCGTGGCTCGCGCGGCGCTTCGACGCGGTCGTCCTCGCGATCGGCACGCCTGCCGCGCGCGACCTGCCGATCCCGGGGCGCGACCTGGAGGGCGTGCACTTCGCGCTGGAGCTGCTGGAGGGCCAGAACCGCTTCCTCACGGGGGAGCTGCCCGCGCCGCCGATCGACGCCGGGGGCAAGAAGGTCCTCGTGATCGGGGGCGGCGACACCGGCAGCGACTGCGTCGGCACGGCGAGGCGCCAGGGCGCCGCGAGCGTGGCCCAGATCGAGATCATGCCCAGGCCGCCGGCGGAGCGCGACCCCTCGACGCCGTGGCCGCTCTGGCCCTACATGCTGCGCACGAGCTCGAGCCACCTCGAGGGCTGCGAGCGCCGCTGGAACCTGAGCTCGGTGCGGTTCGTGGGCGAGGGCGGGCGCGTCGCCGGCGTCGAGGTCGAGACGGTGGAATGGGAGTTCTCGCCCGAGGGACGGCCGCTCCGGTTCCATCCCGTGCCCGGCACGCGCGAGACGATCCCCGCGGACCTGGTGCTGCTGGCGATGGGCTTCACGGGCGTCCCGAAGGACCACCCGATCGTCGCGCAGCTCGGGCTCGCGCAGACGCCGCGCACCGCGCTCGTCTCCGATCCCGCGCGGAACATCCACTGCGTCGGCGACTGCGCGTCCGGCGCGTCGCTCGTCGTCCGCGCCCTCGCGAGCGGAAAAAGCGTCCCGCTCTGATTCCTTCGACCTTTTCAACCCCTTCAACCTCTTCAACTTCGATGAGCACGAACGACCGACAGCGGACCCTCTACCGGAGCGAATACGAGCACGACGCGTGCGGCGTCGGCATGGTGGCGAACCTCTCCGGCGAGGCGGACCACGCGATCGTCGCGCACGGCCTCACGATCCTCAAGCGCCTGATGCACCGCGGCGCGACGGGCAACGACCCGGAGACCGGCGACGGCGCCGGGCTGCTGCTGCGCATCCCGCACGCGTTCTTCCGCAAGGCCGTGCCGGCCCTGCGCGGCGCGGACGCATTCGGCGTCGCGATGATCTTCGGGGGCGAGGGCGAGGAGGCCGCGATCGAGGCGGCGGCGCGCGGCGAGGGCTGCGAGGTCCTCGCGTGGCGCGACGTGCCGACCGACCCCTCGGCGATCGGCACGGACGCGCGCAAGGTGATGCCGCGGATCCGGCAGCTGTTCCTCGCCGCGCCGGCCGGCGCGGACGACGCGGCTTTCGAACGGAAGCTGCTCGTCGTGCGGCGACAGATCGAGAGGGCCGCCCCCGGGGCCTACGTGTGCTCGTGCTCGTCGCGGACGGTCGTCTACAAGGGCCTCCTGCTCGCGACGCAGATCGAGCGGTTCTACCCGGACCTCTCGGATCCGGACTTCGCGTCGCCCTTCGCGATCGTGCACCAGCGCTACTCCACGAACACGTTCCCGAGCTGGGAGCTGGCGCACCCGTTCCGCGCGCTGGCGCACAACGGCGAGATCAACGCGCTCAAGGGCAACCTCGGCGCGCTCGCGGCGCGCGAGCCCTCGCTCGCCTCGCCGCTCTTCGGGG
>CAMNDA010000076.1 GCA_946534745.1 uncultured Verrucomicrobiota bacterium
CGACGGCGCGGAGGCGGATCCAGTATTCGGTCTCGGGGTCGAGGCCGGAGATCGTCGCGGTGCCGCTCGAGGCGGCGGACCGCGTGCCGATGGAGACGGAGCGGCCGTAGGCGTCGGTCGTGCCGTATTCGAGCGAGAGCGCCGCGGACGAGTTGCCCGAGCCGAGGCCGGAGAGCGTCCAGGAGACGGGAATCGCGTAGAGCGTCGTCTCGCCGGCGGCGACGGAGCCGGTCGGACGCTGCGGGTCGAACGTCTCGAAGGTCTGCGTCGTGTCGGTGGAGGAAAGCGAGTTGCCCGCGCCGGTGGCGGTGACGCGGACGTAGTAGACGACGCCCGGCTGGAGGCCGGAGAGGGCGAAGGTCTTCGTGCCGGCGCCTGTCCACGTCTGCGCGGCGGCGGAGGCGGCGATCGGGGAGAACGACGGCGAGGCCGAGACCTCCACCTTTCCGGTCGCGGACTTGTTGCCGTTGCCGAGCCGGAGGAGCTGGACGGAGACCGTGGCGCCGGAGCTCGTCACGTCCGACACCGCCACCTCGCCGATCTTCGGCGGCTGGTTCGGGACGTAGACCGTGGTAAAGTCGACGGGGGCGCTCGTCGACTCGAAGTGGTTGGAGCCGACCGCGCGGAGACGGGCGAAATACGTGCGGCCGTCCTCGAGCCCGGTCACGGCGAACGCCGTCGTCCCGGGCTCGGTCGCGGTCGCCTCGAAGGTCGCGAGCACGTCGGAGAAGTCGGACGTGCGGGAAATCTCGAGCGTGAGCTCGGCGAAGGTCGAGCCGACGCCGAGGGAGCGGAGCTCCGCCGCGACGGCGGCGCCGGTCTCCGTGACGTCCGAGACGGCGAGCCCGCCCAGCGAGGGGCCCGAGCCGGACCCGGCGCGGAAGTGGACGACGGGCGTGAACCAGGAGACGCCCGAGAGCGAGAGGCGGGCGTAGTAGTCCACGCCCGGCTTGAGGCCGGTGGCCGGATGCGTCCCGGACGCGCCGGGGGTCTTGTAGCCGAGGCCGGCGTTCACGACGTTCGAGGCGGAATAGTAGAACGTCGGATCCGTGGAGACGACGAGGGTGACGTAGAGCGAGGACGAGGAGGCCGCCGGGGGCTTGGTCTCGTAGGCCCAGACGAGCGTCGCGGACGTGTCGCCGACGGACGAGACGTCGAGCGTCGCGTAGGCGCGGGCGGGCTCGTGCTCCGTGATCTCCCACGCGCCGCGGTCGGGCGCCGTGCCGAGGGGGCGCGGCGTTCCGGCGAAGTCCGTCGCGCCCGCGCGAGAGGCCCAGTACTGGCCCAGGCCGGAGGTATAGGCCGTGTCGACGGCGCGCGACGCGGCGGGCGGGCGGCCCCACGTCCGCGCGTCGGTCGAGAGCGACTCCGAGACCTGGATCACGGACATGTTGTTCGTCGCGTTGGCGCTCGACGTGGTCACGGTGTCCGCGTGCACGTTGTAGCGCAGGTAGCCGGAGGTCGAGTAGCCGTAGGTCGCGTAGGGGCAGTTGAAGGCCGGATTGGAGAAGTAGCAGTTGTAGGCGTAGGTCCAGGGCACGTTGACGAACTTGCTCGTGGAGGAGAAGCGGCCCTTGCCGTTGCCGACGACCGTGCAGAACTCGAAGAAGCCGCCGCTCGCCAGGTCGGTGTAGGAATCGGGCGTCCGGTTGTTGCGGACGATGCAGTTGCGGAGCCGGACCCAGCCCTTGACGAGCGGGATGTAGTAGTCGTTGTCCTCGATCACGCAGTGCTCGACGAGGAACGAGAAGTCTTCCGGCGCCTCGCCGCTGCCCGCCGCCGCGACGACGCCGAACGTGACGCTTTCGGAGAGGCCGAAGCCCGAGGAGTTGTTCGAATCGCCCGAGGAGCAGTAGGCACCGGAGACGACGAAGCCGTCCAGCACCGCGCCGCTGGCGCCGCACACGATCATCGGCGAGTTGTCGGTCCGCGAGGAGGCGTTGCCGATCTCGCCCGAGAGGACGGTCGGATTGGCGATCCAGTCGCGCTCCGAGCGCTTCGTCTCCACGCCCGCGAAGCCGCCGTAGACCTTCGTGTTCCCGGGGATCGCAAAGCGGGCCTTGCGGTCGTTGCCGGCCGTGGGCTTGTAGACGCCCTCGGCGACCCAGATCTCGGCGCCGGACGGGGCGGCGGCGAGGGCCGCGGCGAGGCTCGTGCGGGCGTTCTCCCAGCTCGTGCCGTCGTTGGCGCCCGTGGCGGAGGCGCGGACGTAGATGCGCGAGGAGACCGTGAAGTCGCAGGCCGCGAAGCCGCCGGCCGCGAGCGCCGGAACCTCGCGGACGGCGGGGATCGCCGTCAGGGCGCCCTGGCCGGACGCGGGCTTCACGGTGCCGCTCCAGCCGGCGGGGACCTCGAACGTGAACACGCCTTCGGCGTTGGACGTGGCGGAGTAGGCGCCGTCGCCCGAGACGAACCGGAGGCCCGCGACCGGGCGGCCGTCGTCGTTGCGGACGACGCCGCGGACCGTGCCCTTCGAGGCGTTGTAGCCGACGAGGTCCACGCCCCAGCGGTTGCCGCACTCGCGGGGCGAGGTCGACGTGCTCGTGCCCATCTGGACCTCGACGGGCTCGAAGACCTTGCCCGAGAAGGCGGCGGAGACGACGAGCGCCGAGCCGCTCGGGACGCCGGCATAGGCCCAGATGCCCTTGGCGTTGCTCGTTGCGGTGCCGAGCGTCGTCCCGTCCGCCTTCTTCACCGTCACCGTCGCGCCGGAGAGCGGCGTCCCGTCCGCCGCGCGGATCCGGCCCGAGACGATCTCGCCCTTCTTGTCCGGGAAGATGTTGTAGACTCCGTCGCGCAGGTAGTAGCCCGCCCAGTCCGAAAAGAGATACCAGCCGTCGCTGGAGCCGCCCCAGCCGAGGTTCACGTGGTAGTAGAGGTCGCCGTCCTCGAAGCCGTAGCCGTCGAAGACGACCTGGTGTTCGCTGGACGCGGCGTCGACGGGGTAGCCTGCGTCGAAGTTGCAGCAGAAGACGTTGGTGATCTGCGAGAGGTTGATGGCCCAGTCGATGGCGTTTGCGTATTTGAGGTCGCCGGTGATGACCTCCGGCCGCTGCCAGGCGCCGGTGCCGTCGCTCGCGTAGCTGGCCCGGTTGAGGATGCCCAGGTCGGAGAGCAGCGCGCCGCGGGCCATCGCCTGCTGCGGGTTGGAGTTCGTCGAGGTGTAGCCGGGCGTCATGACGTCCCACTTGTAGGGGCCGCCGTTGCCGTCGCCGCCCTGCGTCGTGAGGGACTGGCTGCCCTCCCCGCTCACGGAGACGTTGCGCGTGATCCGGCCGATGCCGGTCTTGGGCCACTTGTGGAAGTACATGATCTGGCCGAGGGCGGTCTGCACGCAGCCGCAGACGTAGTGGTGCGGCGTGTAGAAGTTCTCGCCGCTGCCGCTCTGGCTCCATTTGATGTCGCCGAGAAGCTTGTCCACGCGAAGATCCGCGACGGAGCTCGGGGGCGACATGGGCAGCTCGACGCCGGCGGGCGCGGCCGCGGCGCGGTATTTCGCCCAGCGCGCGGCGGCGTCGGCCGCGAGCGCCTCGACGGCCGCGGC
>CAMNDA010000077.1 GCA_946534745.1 uncultured Verrucomicrobiota bacterium
GACCGGGACCGTCAGCGAGTTCTTCGTCCAGGTCGGCGTCTCGTCGAGGAACGCGCACTCGCCCTGCTTGCCGCGGGCGCGGAAGAGGTGGCGGTCGCCCGCGTCCAGCAGCTGCTTCCACTGCGAGGCGTTCGAGCTCGTCACGGAGGCGAGCCCGTTCGTGTTCCACGCCGTGCCGTAGCGCAGCGTCGCGAACGGCGAGCCGCCGTTCCACGGGTTGTTCGCCGCGCCCGCGCCGTTTCCGTTGCTGCCGACCGCGACCGCGATGTCGTGCCAGCCCGTCGTCGTCGGCGTCACCGAGCCGACCTGCGGCGTGCCGTTGCCCCCGTTGTCCTCGGAGCAGACGACCGTCCCGTCGACCGTGATCGACGCGGCGTAGAAGAAGTTCACCGCAAAGTAGTACTTCACGCCCTTCTCCATCCACATCTGCCCGCCGTAGGCCCACATGCGGTTGTAGTTGTCCATCGGATACGTGGCCCCGTCGTAGGGGTTCGTCCAGTTGCTCGTGGACTTGGTCTGGTAGGACGCCACCGCGCCGTAGGCGAAGCTCGCCGCGTAGCCCGAGGAGTTCCACCGCGCGGCCTCGGCCGCGGCCTTGTCGACCGCGAGGTCCCACTGCTGGTTGCCGCCCTTGTTGTACCCTTGGAGCAGTCCACCCTGGTAGTAGCCCTCGCCCCAGGCGAGCGTCGCGACGGCCTTCGTCCTGAACGAGCCCGCCACGGTCGTCTGTCCGGTGGCGCTGTTGACGATCGTGATCTCGTAGTAGTAGGTCGTGTCCTGCGCGAGGCCGGTGATGGACGCCGAAACAGTCCCGGGCTGCGTGAAGCGCGCGATGGCGATGCTGCCCATTGAGCACGCGGTCGTCGTTCCGTAGCGGACGGTGCCGTTCGCCCAGGCGGCGCTGCTGCCGAGCATCGTGACGGGGACGGAGACCGAGGCGCTCGTGTAGGACGTCGTCGCGGACGGCTCCCCGAGCACGGGGTCGTTCGGCTGAAGCGTCGTGAAGGTCGTCGTGGGCTGGACGCTCTTGTTGCCGTTGTTCTTCACGGTCGCCCGGACGTAGTACTTCGTGTTCGACTGGAGTCCGGAGAGCGACGCGGTCGCGGTGCCGGCGGCAGTGAGCGTCGCGGGCGAGACGGTCGCGGTGGAGCCGTAGGATGTCGTCGTGCCGTATTCGAGCGTGATCGTCGCGGACGTGGCGGCGGCGCCGAGGCTCGTCACGGAGACGGCGAGCGTCGCGCCGCGCGACATCGTCTCGGTCGCGGCGACGGTCGCGGCGGGCGTGCCGACGGCGGTCGTCGCGCCGGTGAAGTCGGACGTCTTCCCGGTCTTGTTCGCGTTGTTTACGGCGCGGACGCGGAAGTGGTAGGTCGTCTCGGGGTTGAGGCCCGAGAGCGTGTAGGCGCCGGACTTGCTCCCGGTGACGTTCGAGGCGATCGTCGCGGTCGAGCCGTAGGAGGACGAGGTTCCGTAGTCGAGGTAGATCGTCGCGGAGGAGGCGCCGGTGCCGAGCGCGGCGAGCGCGTAGTTCACGACGGCCGTGTACTGCGTCGAGGACTTGAACGAGCCGGTGACGGCCGGGTCGCCGACGGGGAGCGTTGTCGCGGCGAGCGTGTCGCAGGTGAAGGTCTTAGACCCCGCCACGATGCGGACGCGGACGTAGTACTTCGTCTCGGGGTTCAGGCCCGTGATCGAGTAGGTCCCGGTCTTCGAGCCGGTCGCCGTGCCGGCGGTCTTCGTGGTGCCGAAGGAGGTCGTGGTGCCGTAGTCGACGTAGACGGTGGCGGAGGAGTTGCCCGTGCCGATGGAGGACACGGACCAGTTCACGGGAATCGTGTTCAGCGTAGGCGTGCCGAGCGTGAACGAGCCGGAGGGGACGGAGGGGTCGGCCGTCGTGAAGGAGGCGGACGTATTCGTCGCGGACATGCCGTTGCTGCCGGTCGCCGTTACGCGGACGTAGTACTTCGTCGCGGAGGCGAGGCCGGAGACCGTGAGCGTCGTCGCGCCGGTCGCGGTGACGCCACCCTGCGTGACGGTCTTGGCGATCGAGGAGAAGTTCGACTGCGTGGAGACCTCGACCTTGAGCGTGACGGACGTGCTGCCGTCGCCGATGGCGGATAGGTTCACCGTGACGGGCGCGGACGAGCTCGACGGCGTGCCGGCGGAGACCGAGGCGATCGTCGGGGCCTTGTTGAGGACCGTCGTGAACGTGACGTCGTCCGTCGTCGACATGTTGTTGCTCGACTTCGTGACGAAGCGGACCGTGTAGGTCGCCCCGGACGTGAGCCCGGTGAGGCTGAACGACGCGGTGCCAAGGGAGGCGAGCGACTTGTTCTGCGTCGAGACGGCGGTTCCCGTCGCGCTCGTTCCGCGGTAGACCGACATCGTCACGGTCGCGCTCGTGCCCTCGCGCCCGAAGGACGTCACCTCGACCGCGGCGGTGGCGGTCGTGGCGAGGACGGCGGAGACGGAGCCGCCGTCGGTCGTCGGCGGCGTCTTGGTGGAGGGCGTGTAGGTCTCGGACGGGACCGAGGCGAGCAGGCGCAGCGAGAGGTTCTTCGCTCCCGAGCATCCGTATTCGTCCTTCGCGACGAGCGTCATCATGAGGCGCTGGTCGTCCGCGCTGGTCGGGAGCGCAGTGTCGAAGACGACGTCGAAGAGTCCTCCGCCGACGTCATGCACCGCGATCGCGCTGTCCGGCAGGGCCGTCCAGTTGCCGGAGTGCGCCTCGAGGGCGGCCGTGTTCGCGGAGCACTGGACGTGCAGCACGGTGCGGCCGGAAAGCGCGCAGTTGCGGAAGAAGCCCTCCTTGACCTGGTTGGTGGAGGAGGTATCCGCCCACACCTGCGAGATCGAAGGAATCGAGCTCGCGGCCGAGGCGATCGTCGTCGTCGCGCCGCCGGAGCCGTTCGCGTTCGGGGCGATCGGCGTCACGGTGAAGGAGTAGGTCTTGCCGGCCACGAGCCCCGTGAACGTGTGGCTGCGCGCGGTGCCGGCGACGGTGGCCGTCACGGTCCCGCCGGCGGACCTGCAGTTCGTGACCTTGAAGTTGTCCACGGCGACCTGGACGCCGGCCGTGCCGTGCTGGTAGATCACGTTGTTGCCCGAGGTCGGATCCGGCGTGTAGAGATAGGCGCGGAACCGGGCGCTCTTCCCGGCG
>CAMNDA010000078.1 GCA_946534745.1 uncultured Verrucomicrobiota bacterium
CTTCGCCGACCGCAGCCCCGCCTCGCCCAAGGCGCCGCACGCGCGCTACTACGCCGCCGTCGCGCTCCTGCGCGCCGGGCGCCACCGCGATGCCGCCGACGCCGCCGCGAAGCTCGCCGGGGACTTCCCCGCCGCGGACATCCTCCCCGCCGCGGCGTTCGTCCGCGCCGAGGCCCTCTGCCAGCTCCTTTCCTTCGACGAGGCCGCGCTGCTCTTCCGCGGCGTCGCGGAGAGCCCGGGCGTCGACCCCGCGCTCGCGCTGCGCGCCGCGGTGCGCCGCGCCGACTGCCTCTTCGCCCTCGGCGGCGACGCGCCGGAGCGCTACGCCGAGAGCCTCGACGCCTACCGCGCCGCGGCGTCCGACCCGCTCTGCGCGGAGGCCGGCCTCGCGCCCGAGTGCGCCTACAAGATCGGCCGCGCGCTCGAGCGGACGGGCCGCGCGGACGAGGCCGTCTCGCACTGGTACCGGGAGGTCGTGCACCCCTTCGACGAGGCGCCGGACCCCGCCGCGGCGACCTGGTACTCGCGGGCCCTCTTCGGCATCGCGGCCGCGAGCCAGGCGCGCGGCGCGCGCGGCGAGGCCGCCAGCGCGCTGCGCAAGCTCGCCGGCACCGCGCTCCCCGGCGCCGACGAGGCCGCCCGCCGCCTCGAGACCCTCGGCGCCGAGTAGCGCCCGATTCGCCTTGCTTTTCGCCCCCCGTTCCGCTATCGTCTTCCCCGCCTTCCCCCTTCCCGATCCCCCCTCCGAACCATGCCCGAATTCCTCCGCTCCGGCGGCCCCGTACTGTGGCTGATCCTCGCGCTCGGCGCGGCCGCGCTCGTCGTCTTCCTCGAGCGCTCTCTCCAGCTGCACCGCGACCGCATCGACTCGACCGACTTCCTCCAGGGCATCTTCAACGCCCTCCGCCGCGGCAACGACCAGGAGGCCCTCGCCCTCTGCGAGGAGACGCCGGGGCCCGTCGCGCGCCTCGCCTCCATCGCGATCCGCCGCCGGGCCGAGCCGCGCGAGCGCCTCCTCCTCGAGCTCGACCAGGCCGGCTCCGCCGAGGTCGCCCGCCTGGAGCGGCGCCTCGCGTTCCTCTCCCTGATCGCGCAGTCCGCGCCGGTCCTCGGCCTGCTCGGGACCGTCATCGGCATCCTCCGCTCGCTCCTCGCCTGGCGCGCCGCCCTGCCGCTCGCCGCGTCGGCCGGCATCGCGGACGGCCTCGTCGCCGCCGCCGTCACCACGGCGGCCGGCCTCGCCGTCGCGCTGCCCTGCTACCTCGGCTTCAACGTGCTCGTCGTCAAGATCGACCGCCTCGTCCTCGACATGCGCGACGCCGCCTCCGAGTGCGTCTGGTTCCTCGACCGCAACCCCGTCCCCGAAAGCCGTGCGTAGCCCCTTCCGCCGGAAGCCCGCGCCGCCGCCCGCCGCGCCGGAAGCCCCCCCGCCGCCCGCCCCCGAGGCGGGGTCCGGCGGACCGCTGCTGCTCTCGTGGTTCTCCGCGCCGGGCTCGCCGGAGAAGCTCCGCGCGCACTACCGCCCCGCGGGCCGCTTCTCCCACCTCGCCTTCTCCGTCGCGCCGTGGTTCGACGTTCTGCTGCTCCTCGCCGCGTTCCTCGGCTTCCACCGCGCCGTCGCGCTCGTCCCGGCGGAGACCGTCGCGCTGCCCCGCGCGGAATTCGCCGCCGGCGCGCGCTCGTCGCTCGTCCTCGTCGTGCGAGCCCTGCCCCCCGCCCGCGCCGGCCGCCCGGTCTCCGCCGAGGCATTCCTCGACGGCGTCGCCTGGAACCTCGCCTCGCCCGAGCGCGCGGCGGCGTTCCGCGACGCCCTCGCCGCCGCCGCGCGCGCCGCCGCCGAGACGAACGTCCTCGTCTACATGGACGAAGCCCTCCCGCACGGCGACGCCGTCCGCCTCGCGGGCCTCTTCCGCGAGGCCGGCCTCGATACCGCCTCGTTCGTCACGCAGCAGTAGGTCCTTCGGTCGCACGTTCGCACGGTCATTCAGCATTCAGCATTCAGCATTCGCAGTTGAGCGCATCCCGGACCAATCGAAGACGCATCCCCCGCCGCCGCTTCCACGCGCTGCGGATCGACACGCTCGTCGTCCTCGCGTTCGGGGCCGTCGTCGCGCTCGCGTTCCCGTCCGGCGCGGAGTGGCGGGCCTCTCGCCCGCGCGAGGCGCCGCCGCCCGCGGCCGCCTTCCGTCTCGTCCCGGCGAGCGGCGAGCCGTCGGAGCTCTTCTCCCCCACCCTCTTCTCCTTTGGCGCGGAGGGATTCCTCCCGCCGGACGGCTCGGTCCCGGCCCCCGAGGCCGCGGACGCCGCTCGCGCCGCGCCGCCGCCCCCCGGACGCGCGGCGTCGGCCGACGAGCCGCTCCCCGTCCCCCTCCCCGACTCCGCGCTCGCCGCGCACCTCGGCCCGGCCCCGCGCCCCTTCTCCGAGGCGCGCCCCGCGCCGCCCGCGGCCCTCGCCGCCGTCCCAGCGGCGCGCGCGCCCGGCGAGATGGCGCTCTTCTACGACCCCGGCGCATCGCTGCCGACCGTCGTCGTCGACGCCCCCGGCCTCGCCCCGTCGGAGATCCCCGCGCTCGAGGCCCGCGCCTTCGCGATGCGCCTCCCCCCCGCGGAGACCTCGCGCGTCGTCCGCCTCCCGCTTCCGGGCTCCGCCCCCCCGTCCCGCTAGCGCAAAGGATTTCTTTGCCAACGGGAACGATTTCTGGTATTCTCCCGGCCATTCGCGCTTTTACCCGGAACCACTACCCGTCATGAAGTCCAAGACCCTGTCCTTCCTCGCGGCGCTCGCCGCCACATGTTCGCTCGCCTTCTCCCAGGAGCCGGCGCCCGTCGCCGACGCCGGAGTCCCCGCTCTTTCGGCGGCCGCCGCGGCC
>CAMNDA010000079.1 GCA_946534745.1 uncultured Verrucomicrobiota bacterium
CGAGCCACACGCGCACGACGCGCGGCGCCGCGATGTAGTAGGGGCCGCCGGCCATCGCGACGGCGACGTCGAGGCCGCCCGCGCCCATCGCGAGCATGCCGATGCCGCCGCCCGTCGGCGTGTGCGAATCGGAGCCGATGAGCGTCTTGCCGGGCTTGCCGAAGCGCTCGAGGTGGAGCTGGTGGCAGATGCCGTTGCCGGGGCGGGAGAAGACGATGCCGTACTTCTTCGCGACCGACTGGAGGTAGGCGTGGTCGTCGGCGTTCTCGAAGCCGACCTGGACCGTGTTGTGGTCGACGTAGGAGACCGAGAGCTCGGTCTTCACGCGGTCGCAGCCCATGCGCTCGAACTGCAGGTAGGCCATCGTGCCGGTGGCGTCCTGCGTAAGCGTCTGGTCGATCTTGAGGGCGATCTCCGCGCCGGGCTTGAGCTCGCCCGAGACGAGGTGTGCGGAAAGCAGCTTGTAGGTGAGGTTCATGGCGCGGGAGTCTACACGTTTCCCCGCACCCGCGCAAGGGACTTGCGGGCGGGGACGGCGAGTGATACAATCGCGAGCGTTCCGCACACAACAGCGTTCCTCCGCTTTTGGCCCGTCCAGGCGGAGGGAGCTTCCCAGACCACCCGATGAAACGAATCCTCCCACTCTTCGCCCTGCTCGCCCTCTCCGTCCGCGCGGACCTCGTCCCCGGCCTCGAAGACTACGGTTCCCTCACGCTCGTCGACTCGATCGACTGCGCGACCGACACGGCGCACCGCTTCCGCGAGTATCCCGCCGGCTGGTCCAAGGTCGAGACCATCCTCGGCGTCCCCACGCGCACGATGGCGCACAAGTCCGACACCTGCTGCTACGTCTCGTGGCGGCTCGGGGAAGGGAAGGGGATCGTCCCCAACGATCCCTACGTCCTCGTCGTCGACTACCCGGACGAGGCGCCGCGCTCGGTCACTCTCTTCAACTTCGGCAACGGCACCCGCCACGGCTACCACACGGGCTGGACGGCGGGCGACTCCTGGTCGCCGCCCTACGTCACGCAGTCGCTCGAGTCCTGGCCGATCCCGTATTCGGGCGAGACGAAACAGCTCGTCCAGGTGATGGTGCCGTTCGAGAAGTCCAAGCAGTACAACGGCAGCGACAACCGCATTCCGATGGACACCGACGGCTTCGACCTCAACTTCGGCCTCATCAAGGCCGCGGAGGCGCCCGACTCGGTGGGCCTTGCGGTGAGCGCGATCCGCCTCTACAAGATCGACAGCTACGACGTGGCGCGCCCCGCGATCCCCTATCCGGCCGAAGGGCTCCCGCGCCGCATCGTCACCTCGCGCGAGGAGATGGGGGACGGCGACCTCTTCGCCGGCTACGCGCACGCGCAGGACGCCTACAAGGGCCGCGCCAAGCTGATCCGCCTCCTCGGCATGAACACCTGCTCGAAGGACCTGCTCGAGTTCGGCTACATGCAGAACTTCCGCGGCGACTACCGCTGGGGCTACGCGGCGAACTACTGGGACGAGATCGTCGACAACCTCGCCGCCGAGGACGTGGACATCTTCCCGTTCTACGAATACCACGGCTCTCGCGGCTCCTCCGGCATCGGCTACATGGACAGCCTCAAGCCCTGGACGCTCAACTCCGCCAAGAACGCGGACTGGAAGTACCTCTTCTCCAACCAGAGCTACGTCTACAACTGCATGGTCGACCTGACGAACGACGAGGCGATCTGGGACCTGCAGAAGCTCTACCAGGCGACGATCGAGCCCTACCTCGGCAAGGCGAACTTCCGCGGCATGTGGATCCGCAACCGCGGCGCCATGCCGGTCGGCTTCAACGACCACGCGATCGCCCGCTTCAACGCGGAGCGCACCAACACCGCCACCCGCGCGCAGATCTACAACAACGGCAACTACTACGGCACGGACCTCTACAACGAATACCGCGCGTGGTGGTACGAGAAGCGCCGCGACGTCTTCGCCCGCCTGCAGGGCATGATCCGCGGCGGCATCGGCTCCGACGCGAAGGTCTACTACTCCAACACGATCGAGGAGCCCGGCGAGTTCTGGGCCAACTGGGGCAACCCGCGCACGGCGATGATCGGCGAAGCCGACGACCAGAAGTACGAGGGCAAGAACTTCAACGAATACACGGGCAAGGGCTGGCGCACCAGCGTCGGCTGGACGGCCGGCGACTACTGGCCGCAGGCGCTCAACGCCGACTGCCCGACGTGGGGCAACTACGAGGTGAACCACTCCGCGCCGGCGGACGACCCGCACAACTACACGAACCTGAACAACGTCGCGCTCTGCTACCCGTTCAACTGCGTGTGGACCGTCGCCGCGGGCGAGGGCGACAAGCGCTACCGCAACGCGAGCGGCGACCTGCCGTTCGTGCGCCACTACTCGCTCAACGAGAACGACTTCCGCAACGCCTCGAACAGCGATATCTGCGGCTACTACACCTGCGACTGGGACCACGCCGGCCGCGCCGTGATGCTCGCCGAGCTCTACGCGATGGCCTACAACGACCCGACGATGCTCGCCTACCTCTTCACGGCGAACCTCGTCCGCAACGACTCGACCTACGTCCGCGAGTTCAACCTCAACTACCTCTCGCTGCCGGCCGTCCGCGGCGAGGTCACTGCGGGCGGATACTGGCCGGCCACGCTCACCGTCCGCCGCTACGCCACGGACAAGGGCACCTACTGGGCCGTGATCAACTGCGACGTGCGCGCGTGGAGCGGCACGGTCGACTTCAAGACGGACAAGTCCGAGGTCTGGGAGACCGTGTCGGGCCTCCGCCACGCCCTTTCGGGCGGCAAGGCGACGATCTCGCTCGAGCCCCTGCAGATGCTCTGCTTCAAGGACGTCGAGCCCGAGCGCGTCGAGACGCCCGTCTTCCGCTACGCGTTCGCGACCGACGTCGAGGCGAAGGCCGCGACGCTCTCCGTCACGCTCGCCGACCTCGGCGCCGGATCCTCCTCCGCGACGGTCGACTGGTCGATCGCCGGCGGCGCGGCGGACGCCGCCTCCGGCCGTCTGCCG
>CAMNDA010000080.1 GCA_946534745.1 uncultured Verrucomicrobiota bacterium
CTCGCCGTCGCCGTGACGCTCCTCGCGGACGCCGTCGCGATGGGCTTCCTGCGCGACTTCGTCGTCCCCCGCGTCGTGCTACTGCGCCGGACCTTCGTCGCGGCGGCGTGCGAGGCCGTCGGCTCGCTCGGCGCGTGGTACCTACGCTACCTGCTGCTCCTCGGCGCGCTCGCGCTCGCGGTGTGGCTCGTCCTCGGGCAGGCGCTCTCCCTCGTCTTCGGCGCGGTGCTCTCGGGGCTCCCGACGCTCCTGCTCGTCGTCTTCGCCCTGCTTGCGACGCCGTGGCAGCTGCTGCGCTGCCTCTGGTCGCTCGACCTGCTCTTCCGCCTCTGCCCGCAGGCCCGCGCGCTCGTCCCGCCCCGCGCCTTCGCCGCCGTGCGGCGCCCGCGCCCGCCCGGAGGCCGGGCGCCGTGACGCCCCCCCGCGCGCTGCCGCCCGTCTGGGGGCTCCGCGCCGCGGGCGCCGCCGCGCTCTGGGGCCTCCTCCTCGCGTCGTGCTCGCTGCCCTCCCTCCTGCGGCGCTCCCCGGGCGGACCCGCCGGGGCGCCGGATCCGCTGTTCGTGCTCGGAGGCGCCGCGGTGCCGCTCGTCGCCGGGCTCGCCATCGCATCGTGGGCCGCCCGCCCGCGCCCGTGGCCGGGCCTCCGCGGCGTCCTCGGGCTCGGCGGCCTCCGCCGCTCCGCGGCCCTGCTCCCCTGCGGCTTCTTCGCCGGGCTTGCGGCATCGGTTCCGATGGCCGGACTCTTCCTGCTCGCGCAGGCTCTCCTCGACCCTCTCGGCTTCGCGCCCGAGCCGCAGCCCGCCGTCGCGTGGCTGATGGACCCCGCCACGCCGCCCGCCGCGGTCGCCGCGATCGCCCTCGCGGCGATCGTCCTCGCGCCGCTCGCGGAGGAGATCCTCTACCGGGCGATGCTCTTCGGCGGCCTCGCGGTGCAGGGGCGGCCCGTTCGCGCGGCGCTCCTCTCGTCGCTCTTCTTCGCGGCGCTGCACCTCTCCGTGGCGGCCGTCCTCCCGCTCTTCGCGCTCGCGCTCCTGCTCTGCGCCCTCTGGCGGCGCTGGGGCCTCGCCGCCTCCTTCGGCGCCCACGCCGGCTTCAACGCCGCCAACGTCGCTGTCGCCCTTCTCTTCTCCTGATTTCCCGGAACGCGCCGCCAGTCCCGAAAACGGCGTCCGGACAGCCGCGACCGCGTTCGCGCCGTCGCGCCGCCGCTTGCGGCGCACGGGGCGGAGCGCTAGAATTCGCGCCCATGAAAGCACCCTCCGAACTCCGAATCCTTACCTTCAACCTCCGCACGGGGACGTGCGAGCGCGGCACGCCCGACGCGTGGAAGGAGCGCCGCGACGACTGTATCGCGCGGATGGCCGCCGGCGGCTACGACTTCATCGGCGCGCAGGAGGTGCAGTGGCGGCCCGACGATCCCGACTGCGACCAGGCCGGCGACCTCGCGCGCGGCCTCGCCCCCGCCTACGGGACGATCGGCCGCTCGCGGGAGGCGAAGCCCGACCTGGGCGAGGGCGCGCCCGTCTTCTACCGCCGCGACCGCTGGGAGCCCGACCCGGAGGCGCAGGGCACGCTGTGGCTCTCGGAGACGCCGGACGTGCCCGACTCGCGGTCCTGGGACTCGCAGTGCACGCGGGCGATGACGTGGGCGCGCTTCCACGAGCTCGCGGGCGGCGCGCGCACGGGCCGCACCGTCCTCTTCGCCAACACGCACTTCGACCACATCTTCGAGCACACCATGCTGATGCAGGCCGCGGTCGCCGACCGCCTCCTCGCGGAGCGGGCGAAGCCGGACGAGCCGGTCTTCCTCACGGGGGACTTCAACGCCTACGAGCGCTCGTGGCCGGTCCGGCTCCTCGTCGGCGCGCCGCTGCCGGGGCTCGACGCCTTCCCCGCCGCGCCGCTGCCGCTGCGCGACGCCTGGCGCGAGGTCCATCCCGGCGAGCGCGATGCCCGCACCTTCCACGCATGGGGCGTCGGCTGGACGAACGACAACCGCATCGACTACGTCCTCTACGCGGGGAGGGGCGTCCGCGCCGTCGCGTCCGAGATCGACCGCGCCAAGCGGCCCAACGGCCGCTTCCCCTCCGACCACTACCCCGTCTCCGCGACGTTCGCGCTGGGGTAGGGCGGCCCGCGGCGGGGGCTACCGGCGGTCGTCCTTGAGCGTCTGCGCGATGTTGAGCAGGTGGTCGTTCTGGCGGCGGAATGCCGTCAGGAGGTCCGAGTAGACGAGCGACTTCACCGGGCTGTTGCAGGTCTTGCCGAGTCGCGAGAGGTGCGCGTCGCGGCAGCGCTTGGCCTGGTCCTCGATCGCGCGGCTCTTCTCCTCCGCGCGCGGGACGTTGAACGGGTCGCCGATCTGCACGATGTCCAGGACGTCGGAGAGGAACGCCGTCACGGCGTCGCACAGCGCCAGCGTCTCGGCGCGCGCGGCGTCCGAGAGGTCCTCGCCCGCGTTGCGGATCTTGAGGTAGGCCTTGAGCGCGTTGCGGACGTAGTCCGAGACGGACTCGAACTCGTCGGCCTGCCGCAGCTCGCGCCGCGCCAGGTCGGACTGGAAGCGCGAGACGTTGTCGTGCAGCACGCGCCCGACGTACTCGCTGATCTCCTTCTGCGCCAGGTCCATCGCGTCCTCCTGCCGGAAGACGCCCTCCTCGCGCTCCTCGTCCCGCTCCGGCGTGGCGAGGATCGCGCGGAGGTCGGCGAGCATCGCGCGGCACGTCTCGCCCATGCGCAGGATCTCCTTCTGCGCCTGGCCGAGCGCGACGGCGGTCTGCGGGATGAGGTGCGGGTCGAGGAAGTGCGCGCGCCAGCCCTCCTCCTTCCTCTCCGACTCGTGGACGGGGACGATCTTCGTCACGATCCCGACGAAGAGGCGCATGAACGGGAAGAGGATCGCCGTCGTGGCGACGTTGAAGAACGTGTGGACGCAGGCGATGGCGAAGGTGAAGTAGGCCGGCCCCTCCGGCTCGCCGCGGAAGGCCCATTTCGAGAACGACTCGCAGGCGCTCGAGAACGGGTGCCAGACGAGCGCCACCAGCAGCACGCCGATCAGGTTGAAGAGCGTGTGCGCCAGCGCCGCCCGCAGCGCGTTGCGCGAGGAGCCGATGCAGGCGATGAGCGCGGTCACCGTCGTGCCGATGTTCGAGCCGAGGACGAGCGCCACGGACGTCGGGAAGTCGATCGCGCCCGCGCCCGCCAGGCCCATCACCAGCAGCACCACCGCGGCCGAGGAGTGGATGAGGGCCGTGACGACGCCGCTGGCGAAGGCGGCGCAGAGGAAGCCGGGCAGCGACGTGGCGTGGAAGAAGCCGAGCGCGTCGCGCATCTCGGGCATCTCGCGCAGCGGCGCGAAGCCGTTCTTCATCAGCTCCAGGCCGAAGAAGAGCATCCCGAGGCCGATCGTCGCCATCGCGGCGCTGCGGACCTTCTCGCGCCTGGAGAAGAGGTAGAAGAAGATCGCGACGCCGATGAGGAACTCGCCGTACTGCGAGACGTCGAGCGTGAGGAGCCAGAGCGAGAGCGTGGTGCCGACGTTGGCGCCGAACACGACCGCGACGCCCTGCAGCAGCGTCATCACGCCGGAGTTCACGAACCCCACGACCATGACCGTCGTGGCGGTGGAGCTCTGGATGACGCAGGTGACGCCGATGCCGACGAGGAGCGCGAGGAAGCGGTTGTCGGCCACCGAGCCGATCCAGCGGTTGAGGCGCGCGCCCGCGAGGGCCTGGAGGCCGTCGGAGAGGAAGCGCATCCCCAGCAGGAAGATGCCGATGCCGCCGAGGGCGGCTTCGAGGATGAGGACGAATTCGCGGGACATGGCGCGCGAGTCTACCAGAAGCGCCCCCGCGCCCGCAACCGGGCCGCGCCCGCGGCCCCCGCGCCCGAGCGCGCGGCCCCGCTAGGCGAGGAAGGCCGCGTAGGCGCGGTGGGTGTACCAGCAGTCGATCTTGGAGGCCGCCTCCCAGGGGGCGTGCATGTTCAGCAGCGGCGTGCCGATGTCCACGACGTCCATCCCGTAGCGCGAGAGGAACATCGCGATCGTGCCGCCGCCGCCCTTGTCGACCTTCCCGAGCTCGCCGATCTGCCAGCGCACGCCGGCGCCGTCGAGCGTCGCGCGCAGCTGCGCGAGGAACTCCGCGCGGGCGTCGTTGGCGCCGGACTTGCCGCGCGAGCCGGTGTACTTGTTGATGCACGGGCCGGCGTGGAGGAGGGCCGCGTTGCCGGGCGAGTCGAGGTCGGCGAAGTGCGGGTCGGAGGCGGCGGTGACGTCGGCCGAGAGCATCTGCGAGGCCTCGAGGGCGCGGCGCAGCACGATGTCGCGCGGCTCCTTCTCCTCGCGCTCGAGCAGCTCGGCGACGGAGTTCTCGAAGAAGGTGGACTCCATGCCGGTCGCGCCGACGGAGCCGATCTCCTCCTTGTCGCACAGCAGCACCATCGCCGTGCGCTCGGGCGCGGCGGCGGGGCGGTCCAGCAGCGCGCGGAGCGCGGCGTAGGCGCAGACGCGGTCGTCGTGGCCGTAGCCCGCGAGGAGCGCGCGGTCGAGCCCCAGCTCGCGCGGGGCGCCGGCGGGGACGATCTCCAGCTCGGCGCTCGCCAGGTCCTGCTCCGTGACGCCGTAGCGCTCGAGGAGGAGGCGCAGGACGTTCTTCTTCACGGCGTCCTTGGCGCCCTTCCTCGCGCCGGGCTCGGGGAGGGAGCCGACGAGCAGGTCGAGGCTCTCGCCGGGGATCGCCTCGCGCATCGGCTTGGCCATCTGGTCCTGGCCGAGGTGGGGGAGGATGTCGGTGATGAGGAAGACGGGGTCGCCCGGGGCGTCG
Organism: uncultured Verrucomicrobiota bacterium; assembly: GCA_946534745.1. Taxonomy (GTDB): domain Bacteria; phylum Verrucomicrobiota; class Kiritimatiellia; order RFP12; family UBA3636; genus UBA3636. Next base: position 4,824 of record CAMNDA010000080.1, read on the forward strand.
CCGATCGCGACCTCGGCCCGGGTGCCGTCCTTGCGGACGACGACGCCGTAGAGCGCGAGCGGGATCGTCACCCACTGGTACTTCTTGATGCCGCCGTAGTAGTGGGTGTCGAAGAACGCGAGGCCGCCCTTCTCCATCATGGGGACGGACTTGAGGTCGATGCGCGGGGCGTCGGTGTGGCCGCCGACGATGCGCAGGCCGGCCTTGGTGCCCTTGCGGCCGATCACGGCGGCCATGAGGGTCTTGCCGTGGTAGCCGCGGTAGACCCTGTCGCCGGGCTTGAGGGACTTGAACGAGTCGAGCGGGCGGAAGCCCTTCGCCTCGAGGAGCCGCACGGCCTCGGCGTAGGCGAGGCGCTCGGTCTTGGCGGTGCCGAGGAAGGCGAGGTAGTCGCGGGCGTAGGCCTCGACCTTCTTCATCTCGGCGGGGGGCGGTGCGTCGGTGCGGCGCTCCATGAGGGCCTGCGCCGGCTTCTTTGCGGTTGCTTTCATGCGATGGATTCGGGATGGTGGAGCGGCGGCGCGCTCCGGCGCCGGAACGGGGCGAACACTACCAGAACGCGCACGGGAACGCAACGGCAATCTGCGACCCGCTGCGCGATTCCTCCGGAATTTCGCAGCGGACGCCGTCGCCGGGTTGCGCGTTGCGGTCCGGCGGCGTAGACTGCCGCGCCCTTCCAAGGGACCCGAACATGAAACACGCGGAGAGGACGAGCAGGTCGCGGCCGACGTTCGTGCAGGTCTGGCCGAACGCGCGGAGCTGGGCCTGGGCCTGCGAGAGCCCCTTGTTGAGCCGGCCCGTGTCCGCCGTCACTTCGACATAGGCGCTGCCGGCGCGGATGTTGCTGGTGATGTTCATCGTGAAAACGGGTATTGACTTTTACGCCCCTATTTGGCTAGTATTAGGGGCGCGAAAGGAAATTGAAGCCGTAACTGGTCCCTCCATCATCAAACTTGCGGAAGCGAACGGCGGAACGTTGACGTCGAAGGTCGCTGACCGGCATGGCGTCCCCCACGCCATGCTCGCCTATCTGGTTTCGAAAGGCGTTCTCTGCCGATCCGGACGAGGCGTCTACACTCTCCCGGAAACGATGGACGACTGGTTCTTCAACTTCGGCAACCGCTACCGCCGGGGCATTTATTCGCACGGGTGCGCGCTCTTCCTGTTCGGGCTCACGGACAGGACGCCGCACGAGCTTGAAATGACGTTTCCGCGTTCCTACAACGCCACGGGGGCGCGCGCATCGGGAATCCGCTGCCACCGCGTTGCTGACGACGTGTTCGAAGCGGGCAGGACGGAGGTCGCGACTCCCGTCGGAAACCTCGTGTCCGCCTATTCGCCGGAACGGACGATTTGCGACGTGTTCAAACAGTCGCGTTCCGCTCCGTCCGACGAGGAGATCGGAGCGCTCAAGCGCTTCTTGCAACGTTCTCCGAGTCGGACCGGCGACATTCTCGCAATGGCCCGCGTCCTGAAAGTCGACCGGACGCTACGACCCTACCTGGAGGCTCTGTCATGAAGACCCGCAACGCGATGCAGTTGAAGGCGCTGGTGAACAACTACGCCGTCGAGAACAGGTTGATTCCGCAGATCGTCCTGCAGAACTACCACCTCCAGCGGTTCGTGGAACGGCTGGGAATCCTACCGACGCAAATTCGATTACGCCGGAAGCATCGGATTCGACGAGGCCGTCGACGCCGTTCGGCGGTTGGTCGAGTTGACGTCTTCCAACGATTGAGAATCATCGACCTTTCCGTGAATTGAAAGGAATTCAAAATGAAAAATCGGCTGACAGCAACCATTTTCGCCTGCAATTTCCTCGCTGCATGCTTTTCTTTCGCCGACACGGCTACGGAATCGGCATTGGAAGAGTATCGGGGCGCAGAGTCGAATATTTGCGCCAAGATTTCGGCATGTTTCAATTCTACGGGCATCACGAATGTTTATCCCATGTATGCGGCAGGATACATCCATTCTCGCGAAGCGATTCCCTTGATTGTGAGCCTGATAGATGTGAAGGCCGTGGCTGAGCCTGCCAAGTATTACCATCCTTCATTCAAATGGGAGGATGATGGAACGGGTGTGGAAACGAACAAACCGTTTGTCGTTGGCCGTCCGTCCTCGCTCTTTCCTAGGCCTCCAACGCCGGCAGTCGCGGCGTTGACGCAAATGCCGATTTCTTTTGAAACATTGACAAATCTCATTGTATCCGCAAACACCGATTTAAAACGACAGTATTTCGCGTGGGTTGCGGCCGCAAAATATCCGAACCAGTATTTCTTGTGGATTGGAGCACTGAAGGACAATGCCCCGGATCAATGGACAAATCTTTACGAGTATTCAACCGCTCGTTTGATTGGAAGAAAACCTTTTGCCGTCCACATTTACAAACCTTCGATGATTTTGTCGGTTGGTTTGGATGTTTGGAAATACGATAAGACCGCGGATCGTTTGCGGTCGATGGCCTCGGAGGCAATGCTCGCAGGCGATGACGGGATGGTTGCTGCCGTTTCAAGTTGTTTGCAGGAAATGGGTTTGACCATCTTGAAACCCACTCTTTCGGAAGTCTTGGAATCAGTGGAGCTCGTCCATGAGTAATCTATACAAACAAGGTTGCTTTCTCCTCTTTGCCCTTCTTCCCGCCGCGGCGCCGGCCGCGTGCAATCCGGACGGGACGGAGCTGTGCTGCGACAGCGTGGTCGAGACGAACGGCCTGTCGTTCTCGCGGCCGTCGTGGGGCGGCGTGTCGGCGACGAACGACTGCGACGGCGCGTCGTTCGGCATTTTCCCTGATTCGAACTGACAACAAATAGGTAAACACACATGAACAGTTTCCACATCGGACAATGGCTTCAATCTCACATTTTCCCCGTTTTTTTCTCGAGAACGGAGCATTTTACGATTCCCCCTGATACAAACAAGGATAACAATCTTGATGTGGAGGGCCTTCTTGCTCAATTTGGAAAGAGGGAGTATTTGCCCATCAATAGCAACTGGCTTCCGTTACATTCAGATTGGATCCGACTTCTTGAGACTTATGAATCCGTTTCATTTTTCCGCGATTATCAGGCGGTGGACCGACATCTGATAAAACAACGGCATTTGGGTAACGACTATTATCTTGTAGTAGGAAAGTCTCTTATGGATGACGAGGCTGTTGTTCGGCAGCACTCTTCTGATGGGAAAGTTTATCTCATCAATGAAGATGAAGGGGATCCGGATGCCCCCGAGTCATATGCATCGACTTTTGCTGACTACCTAAACAAGGAATACGCACTTGCCCAAGAATTGTTGCATCAGTTGCGAAAGTAGTGTTTCCACTTGAATTGATATGATACGAAACATCGTCAATCACTTGATTCGTTGTCTCATCCTCGCACCGTTCCTATCCTTGGCGGCGCTGGTCGAGGTGTATTCGCAGGCGGGATGCGCGGACTGCGAATGGGTGCGGGAGTCGTTTCTGCCGGAGGCGGAGGCGCGGTTCGGAACGAACCTCGAGTCGCGTGTCTGGGACATCGCGGAGAAGGAGAACTTCCTGCGTCTGCTCGGCGTTCTCGACCGGGCGGGCGTCGAGGACAACGAGAGCGTCTACCTCGTCCTCGACGGCGCCGAGGTTCTCGCGGGCCGCGCGGCCATCGAGCGCGATGGCCTCGCGGCCCTGGAGCGCCTCTCGGGCTGCCCCGCGCCGCCCCCGCCCGCCGCCGCGCCGCCGGAAGCCGTTCCGAGGCGCTTCCTCGACCGGCTCACGGTGCCGGCGATCCTGCTCGCGGGCCTCGCGGACGGCTTCAACCCCTGCGGGATTCTCTGTTTCGGACTCAGTCCGAAATGAGCGGAGAAAGAGAAGGTAGAAAGGGCGTTTCCGGCCCTGGGACGAGGCGTCGCCGGCGTTCTCCGACTATGCGCCGGATCGACGGAGATCGCGGAAGCCCCGCAAAACGCGGGCAAAACAAAGCCCCTCCGCGAAGCGTCCGTTCGGGACTGGCTTCGCGGAGGGGCCGGCGATGGTGGACCGGCGGCGCGCAAAAGCGGAAAGGAGGTTTCTTCTTCGTCGCCTCCCGCCGACCGTTCCGCGACCGGCGAAGAACCGCCGTCGCGCTCCCCGCGCCGGAACGGCCGCAACACGACCAGATCGCCGGGAGGAACGCAACGGCGATCTGCGCGGCGTGGCGCCGCCGTTTGATAAAACGGCTCCGTTCCGGTAGTCTGGTCGGCGTTCGAGGGGCAAGTCATGGCTCATGGCGTGGAAACGAAGCGGCGGGTCCTCGCGGATCTCGCCGTGGGGGCGACCGTCCGCGAGGTCTGCGTCCGCTACGGGATTCGCGCCCGGTCCACGGTGTTCCTGTGGAAGAGGGAATGGAGACTCGAGCGGACCGGACGGCTGGCGGAGAGGAACCGGAGCCGGCTCGTCCAGGAGAACGAGAGCCTGAGGACCGACCTCGAGATCCTGCTCGAGGCGGGGTGCTCCGCGCGGTCTCCGATCGGCGTCCGGAAGGAAGCGTTCCGCCGGCTGGTCGGCACGCGCCCGTTCAACCGGCTCTGCCGGCTTCTCGGGCTGTCCCGCGGGGAAGGCCACTACATGCGGCGGCGGATGGAGGCGAGGACGGTCTACCAGAAGGAGGACGACCGGCTGCGCCCGCTGGTGAAGGAGGCGTTCGACCGAAGCCGCGGGACCTACGGCAAGCGCCGCGTCTGCGCCGTCCTCCGCAAGGCCGGATACCGGGTCTCTCCGGAGCATGTCTCCCGCCTGATGCGGGAGCAGGGGCTCGTCTCGAAGCATCGGACGTACCGCTGGACCCGGCTCTCGCCGCGGCGCGTCTACTATCCGAACCTCCTTCGGCGGCGGTTCTCCCAGTCCGAACCGAACAAGGTCTGGACCTCCGACTGCACCTACGTCTGGGCGGGCGGAAGGTGGTGCTTCGCATGCGCGATCATCGACCTATTCTCCCGACGCGTCGTCGGCTGGGGCCTCTCCGGCCGAAAGACCGCCGCGTTCGCGCTCGGCGTGTTCCAGGACGCCTATCGGGACCGCGGCCGTCCGCGCGGGCTGACGTTCCATTCCGACCAGGGACCGGAGTTCTGCGAGGCGGGGTTCGAGGCATGGGCCGCGGACAACGGCATCGCCCTGTCCCGTTCGGCCGCCGGAACGCCCGTCGACAACGCCGTCTCGGAGTCCTTCTTCTCGTCCGTCAAGAAGGAGCTGGTCCGTGGCCGCGGCTACGAGGACGAGACGACGCTTCGAAGAGAGCTGGCCGAATACATCCGGTTCTACAACGAGGAAAGGATCCACACGAGCCTCGGCATGCGGACGCCGGACGAGGTCGAACGCCGGTGGCTCGGCTCCGGAGGCGCCTTCGGCGTCTGCGGGACGCCCGCGCCCTCCGGTTCCGCGGTCCGCTGAATCGGGAACGGCTTCATCGTTCCGCGTTGATGTCGGATTCAAGCCGCCGGAGCTCCGCGAGAAGCGTGTCGAACGAGGGGGCGTCGTTCCAGAACATCTCCTGCATCGCCGCGTAGTCCTCGCGCAGGGCGGCTTCGATGCGCGGCGGAGGAACGAGCCGGACGGAGCCGGGCCGCGGGGGATGGTCGTGCGTCCAGCTTTGCCGGAAGAAGCGGTCCGAGAACGCGATGACGTCCTCCGGCAGCGACGGATCGCCGAGCGCGGCCGCGCGGACGGAAGGAGATCGGGCGAGCATCACGGCGTCGTAGCAATGGCGGGATGCGCGGCGCGGAACGGATCGGTCGTCGGGCAGCAGCGCCAGTGAATGCAGAACGGCGATCTTCTCCCAGAACGTCCGTTCGGGCAGCGTGGCGACGACCGAGGCCTTCGGCCGCTCGAAGAGGTCCGGATAGGCTTCGGCGACGAAGGGAGTCACGCTTTCCGTCCCATGCGGAACCCATGCCCCGCGCGCCCCGATCTCGAGAAGGATCTCGGCGCGCAGGTATCCGCTCGGAAACAGCTTCGGATAGGAGACGGCGATGCAGCCCGGCGAATCGGCGACGGGCGCGGCCTCGCATCCCCGGGGGCACAGGGACGCGACGACGGGCAGGACGGACTCCCGGACCTCCCGCTCGGACCACGCCACGAGCGCCTCGACGTACTTCTTTTCGCGCTTGCGGCTGGGCGCCCCCTCCAGCTCTCCGACGGGATTCGAGCGGGAGTCCAGCACGAGGTCGATGTCCTCGGAGAAGCGGTCGATCAGGCGGAACGCCTTGGAGAGGCTCGTGCCGCCCTTGAAGACGATGCGTTCGCGGAGCGGCGATTCGAAGAGGCGCTTGAGGAACAGGCAGACCCAGAAGTCCTTTTCGACGGCGGACGGATCGATGCGGCCCATCTTCGCCGCCGTCTGGACGAAGACCGCGCGGCGATCCGGTTCGGAAAGGGAGAGGAACGTTTCCATGTCAGGGGAATGTCGTCAGGGGTTCTCGAATGCGCGTTTGAGGAAGTCGTGGATCGCGGTCGGCGCGAACCGGGTGTCGGCGAGGATGGATGCCCGGTCCGGCGGCGGCACGAACCGGCGAACGGCGTCGGCGACGTTCGGATCGGACAGGTCCCCCGACGCCTTGAGCGCCTGGACGAGCACTTCGCTGCGCGTGTCGCGGAACTTCGATTCGCGCAACGTCCGGTGGCGGAACCGCAGAACCGTTCCGTCGTATAGGCGGAAGGACTTCGTCGGCCCGTCCGAAAGGAAGACCGGATGCACGGGAATCTGCGTGTCGAGGCCGATGGCGTTCAGCGCAAGCGCGCCGGCGGGCTGGATGTGCCATTGGTTCTTCCGGGCGACCGCCGCGGCGACCTCCCGGATGTCCGGCGCGAGGAACTCGCCGAGCAGCGCGTTGAACGCCGGCTTGTCGAACACGCCGCGGGCCAGCCCCCGGATGGCCGACCTCCGCTTGAGCCGGAACAACGCGACGTCCACGGCATTCGTCGATCCGCAGTCGGCGAAGTCGCGGTTCGTCATGACCTTGCCGGCCGGCATCCGTCGTATGCGGGAAAGAATGCGGGTTTCAATCGAGTTCACATCGCGCTCCTCTGGTAAGGAAATCTCTCACTTTTCCTTACAAAAGTCAAGTCCGAAAACAATACGCGAAAGGCGCGGGAAACCGGCCCCCGCGGCGGCTGGCCGCGCGGGGGTCCGATTCCGGGGGTTCGAAAGATAAATCCCCTTCAGATGGTGGAGGCGGTGGGAATCGAACCCACGTCCGAAGCGGAGCCACCGAGGCGTCTACGTGCGTATCCTCCGTTTGGGTCTCGCCCAGGAAGCTGCCCGGAGGCGGGCCACTTCATGCGCCAGCGGCCACGTAGGTGTCGACTCGGTCCCGGCCACCCGGACTTGGTCCAGCCTGCAAGATGACGCGTCCCCTCTCAGCAGGCGTCGGAGGTTCAGCGTCGGGGCCTAACTAGGCCGCGAGACGAACGTCGTTGTTGGCGTTTGAGTTTTCCGTGAGAATTGAGGGGTACACGCGGCTCCCCCGCACGCGACCGCGGCCTCAACCGTTCCGTCGAAACCTGTCGCCCCCGTGCGGCCGCCCCGGGGGGCGCCCGCGCAAAGTGGGATATAGTCTACCACGCCTCCCGGGAAAAATAAACCCCAAAATCGAGATTGCCCTGCGCCGCGGAGGTCAGGGGCGCGCCGGACGGCCGGTGAGCGCCTCGACCGCGGAGAAGAGCGCGTCGGGGTCGGCGGCGCGCTGGATGCGGCGCAGGCCGTCGTCGCCCTCCTCGAAGGAGCGGTGCAGGTAGCCCCAGAGCTCCTTGAGGCGTCCGAGGAGCGGAGCCGGACCGCAGAGCGCGGCGGCGTACTCCGCGGCGAGGTCGCGCGCAAAGGCGGCGACCGCCTCGCGCGGCGCCGGCGGCGCGCCCCGGATCTCCGCGGCGAGCCCGGGGCGGGCGCAGAGGCCGCGCCCGACCATGATCCCCGCGAGCGAGGGGAACCGCGCGAGGACGCGGGCCGCGTCGGCGGGCGAGGCGATGTCGCCGTTGTACACGACCGGCGCGCGAAGGAGCGGCAGGACCGCGGCGAAGGCGTCGAGGTCGGCCGCGCCCCCGTACATCTGCGCGCCGGTGCGCGGATGGACCGCGACGCACCGCAGCGGGAACGAGTTGATCAGGTCCGCGCGCGCGGCGAGCGTGTCCGGCGTTCGGTAGCCGAGCCGGACCTTGATCGAGAAGCCGCCGGGCATCGCCTCGCAGCCGGCCTCGAGCATCCGCGCGAAGGCGTCGGCGTCCTCCGGGAGGCCCGAGCCGCGGCCCTTGCGGGCGACGAACTTCCACGGGCACCCGCAATTGAGGTCCATCCGCTCGAAGCCGAGATCGCGCAGGACGCGCCCCGCGGCGCGGAGCGCGGCGGGGTCGCGGCCGATGACCTGCGGGACGGTCGGAAGCGGACCGCCGAGCGACGCGGCCGCGTCGGCGAAGATGCGCGCCGGGACCTTCTCCGACGAGCCGAGGGCGGCGAAGGGCGCGAGCGCGGCGTCGACGCCGCCGAAGCGCTCCGCGAGCAGGCGGCGGAACGGCGCGAGCGTGACGCCGCGCAGCGGGGCGAGCCAGATCGTCGGCGCGGGCATCGCGGCGGGGGAGGGGAGGGCGGCGGAGGGGCCGCGGCTAGTAGAGCTGCTCCTCGGCGAAGACCGCGGCGATCGCCTCGCGCAGCTTCGCCGCGACGGCGTCGCGCTCCGCGTCGCTCTCGTAGCGGCCGGCGCCGGAGTCGAACGCCGGCGGCACGGGGCCGCCCGCGCGGCGCGGGATGACGTGGAAGTGCAGGTGCCCGACCGTCTGGCCGGCGCTCTCGCCGGTGCACTGCAGGACGTTGGCGCCGTCCCACCCCGCGCGGATCGCGGCCTTCGCGATCGCGCGCACGGTGTGCATGAGCTCGGAGAAGGCGGCGACGTCGCCCGCCTCGGCGACCGG